>JAIVJE010000148.1 GCA_020200195.1 Acidobacteriota bacterium
AGTTCCTCTGTCAGTCTGCTCGGCTGCGGAGTCATCCGCCGAAATACCCGCTGCGCGCTTTGACGACGGCCGAAGAATGTTTCACGCGAACGTTCAGCTGGCGCCACTCGCGGGCGGCCGCGGCTTCGACGGCGAGCACATACTGCTGGCGCAGTTCGGTGACGAAGCCGGATGCCACGACACTGGTTTCCGTGAAGTTCCTCGCCCACACGAGCTGTCCGCCGGTCCATTCCGCAAGATCGCGCAGGTCGTCCGCCTCGGAACGCAAAGATCCCTCCGCGACCTTCGCCGGTTGCCCCCCGGCAGGAAACGTCGCGACGATGTAGACGGGCACGGAGATGGAACTGGCGAGGCCGGACACGTCTGCGGCGGTCAGCGAGCTGCTCGTGTCGGTCCCGTCGGTAAGTACCACGATGGCCTTGTGTGTGGCGGACCGCCCGGCAAGACGCTGCGCGGTGGCGGCGGTCGCGTCGTAGAGAGAGGTCGTGCCGAACGGCTGGAAATCATCCAGTGCGCCTCTGAGCTCTGAGAGATTAGACGTGAACGGCTGGCGCTGGCGGAGCGACGAGTCGAAGCTGAATACCGCGACCTCGTCCTGCCCATCGTGCAGTTCCGCGAGCACGGCGTGGAACGCATGGCGCGCCAACGCGATCTTGGAGCCGATTGTCGACCCCAGGCGCATGCTGCCGCTCATGTCCACCAGGATGGCGAGACTGAGAGGGGATCGCAGATCCGAGCGCAGCGAGAGAATCGATCGCACCAGGCCGTTGTCCCGCACCTCGAAATCCGACGGTTTCAGCCCTTTCACCGGACGTCCACGGTTGTCGCGGACGGAGGCCTGGATTGTCACGACGTCGGCGGAGCTGCGGAACGTGGCCCGTTGTTCCACGGGAGCCTGCCCGGATCCGGCAGCGCTCGCCACGGGACCAATCAGCAGGGTCGCAACCAGCAACCAACCAGCGAATGCCTTCATGGCTCTTTACCGCGGAAATAGGGCATGCGCGAACGCACTCGAGGTGCGCGCGTGGGAGGCAGGTTGCTAGGGGAGCTTTCAGGATAACACAGCTCCGCCCGCAGTCGGCGGAAGAGTGTAAATGTGTGAAACGGGGTCGATCGACGGTCTACTGCTTGATCAGCGTGAACCGTCCGCTGACGTAGGTGCCGCCGCAGGTGTCACTGCCCGAATACGTACCCGACATACCGGTTGCCGTGATATCGGCGGCGGCGGCGGTCCCGCTGAAGGTGGCGGAGCAGTTCGGAAGCGGTGAGATGCCACCACGGGGAATGGTGAACGTGAACGTCAACGCCGAAGCCGTCGTGGTGCCGGTAAGGGTTCCGCCGGTGTACAGCGGCGCACCCACAGTCGTCGTGGCGGTGACGGTGCCGGTCACGGTGGTGGCGCTCTGAGTGAGCCGCCACGTCAAGAGGAGTTGGCCGCTCGAGTCAGAGGCAGTGCCCGACCAAGTGCCAGTGAGGTTCAGACCGGTCGAAGTCCCGCTCCCGCTTATGCTGCGCGTCGGGTTGGTGGGGCTGTCATCGCAGCCGATGCCGAGCAGCGCGACCACGACAATGGTTACAAGCGCGGCCGCTCTCATTTCTTCGCGCGCGGCTTGGTGGCGCCGGGGCGGAGCTCATCTCCCCAGAGAACGCCGTTGCTGTTCCAGTCGTGATTCGCGAACGAGCGATCGTCGCCCTGCCACTCCGACCGTGTGATCATCCCATCCCGATTCTTGTCCAGGCCCTGGAAGCGCATCTGGTCACCCGAGGCGCCCCGCACCTCACCTTTGTGCTTACCCTTGTTCGCATGCTTGGCCTGTTTTGACGCATTATTGCCCTTGTTTTTCTGTGCGTGCGCCTGAGCTTTGGGCGGCTTGGGGTGCTGCGCGGCCAGGCTGATGCTGGGCAACGACAAACTCATCACACAGATCGCTGTGGTAATCCACTGACGTTTCATGACATGACCCCCTGTTGACCTACGTCTGCAGTAATTGTAGATGCGATCATCGTGCCGCGGGTAGCTCAGCAGGCCTTGGCTCAAAGTCCCCCACGCGTGTGGCAGGTCGCGCACCCTTCGCGTGGTGGCTCCGATCCCTGTTGGGCCCGACCTGATCCGTACTGATCCGCGTCGATCCGCGTCCCGTCGGATCTTACTGACAGTCGGGTTCTGGATGCTCACCGCTTGCGGAAAAACCACCACACGAGCACCACGCCTCCGGCGCCAATCATCCAGGCGTCGGTGTTCTCTCGGACGCTCGCCTCGATGGCGTAGGTCGCCGACGACACCTTCGCCGCAACGGTGCTGATGATGCCGTACTCGACCATCGTCTGTGCCCAGATGCGGGTCACTTGATTCGCTCCCCCTATTCCGCTCCGACGCCGAGATACGTTCTGAGCTTCTCGTCGTCGAAGCGGGCTTCTGCGTCGAGCTCTCGGGTCGTGAGGGACCCCAAGATGCCGGCCAGAAACGCGACGGGCATGGACACGATTGCCGGGTTGCGCAACGGGAAGACGGCGGATGCATTTCCCAGCAGGTCGACCCAGACAGTCGGACTCAGGACAATCAGCAGGACGGACAGTGCCGCGCCGGCGGCAATCGAGCAGACCGCGCCGGTCGTATTGAACCGTCGCCAGACGATCGACAGCAACAGCGGCGGAAAGTTGGCGCTGCAGGCGATCGCGAAGGCGAGCCCTACCATGAACGCGACGTTCTGCCCCTTGAACAGGATGCCGAGGGCGACGGCGGCAGCGCCGAAGAGGAATGTTGCCGCGCGCGCAACACGGACCTGTTCCTGTTCGGTCGCCCTCCCCTTCCGCACCACGTGCAGGAAGATATCGTGGGACAACGCGCTGGCGCCCGCCAGCGTCAAACCGGCGACGACGGCCAGGATGGTCGCGAAGGCCACTGCCGCGATGAATCCCAGGAATGGCGTGCCACCGACCAGCTCGGCCACGAGCGGGGCCGCCATGTTTCCCCCAGGATCGATGCGGGTGATCACTTCGCGGCCGACGAGCGCCGATGCGCCGAAGCCGACGATCGGGATGATCAGATAGAAGTACCCGATGAATCCGGTTGCATAGAGCACGGACGCGCGCGCCGCTTTGGCGTCCGGTACGGTGTAAAAGCGCATCAGGATATGGGGAAGACCGAGCAGTCCGAACATCAGCGCCAGTCCGAGCGACACCGCCTCGTACGGATCACTGATCAACCCGCCCGGCTCGAGCGCCGCCTGCCCGTAACGCTGCGCGACGGCTGAGTACAGGCCGGATGGCGAGAAATCGAACCGACCCAACACTAGCGCCGTCAGCACCGTGACACCAAACAGCAGCAGCACCGCCTTGATGATCTGTACCCAGGTAGTCGCGATCATGCCGCCGAACAGCACGTAGGCGAGCATGACGGCGCCGACACCAACCACCGCGAGCTCGTACGACACGCCGAACATCAACGCGACGAGGTTTCCGGCGCCCACCATCTGGGCAATTGTGTAGAACAGGACCGTCAGAATGCCGCCGAACGCCGACGCGATCCGGACTGGCACCTGCCGCAGCCGGAACGCGACCACGTCAGCGAACGTGAACTTGCCGAGGTTGCGCACCGGCTCGGCGATCAGGAACATCAGCGCCGGCCAGCCGACGAGCCACCCCGTGGCGTAGATCATCCCGTCGTATCCACGGAGCGCCACGAGCCCGGCGATGCCGAGAAACGACGCCGCGCTCATGTAATCCCCCGCCAGCGCGAGTCCGTTCTGAAAGGCGCTGACGGATCGGCCGGCTGCATAGAAGTCGCGGGTCGAGCGCGTCCTGCGTGCCGCCCAGTAAGTGACGGCGAGTGTCAGCGCGACGATCGCGAGGAAAAAGAGGACAGCGGACAGCGTTGGGGTGCCGAGCGTCGTCTGCAACGTGTCGGGCATTACCGGCCGGTCAACCGCTGTTTGAGGCGAGCAACCTCGGGATCGTACTGACGGTTGGCCCAGACCACGTAGAT
>JAIVJE010000438.1 GCA_020200195.1 Acidobacteriota bacterium
ACGTCGATGCCGTCCAGGAGTTCAAGGTGCAAACGAACGCGCTCGCCGCCGAGTTCGGGATGACGGGCGGCGGCGTCATCAACCTGGTGACCAAGTCCGGCACGAATCGATTCCGTGGATCGGTGTTCGAGTTCCTGAGGAATGACGCGCTCGACGCCAACAGCTGGACGAACAAGCGGAACGGCCTCGCCAAGTCTCCCTTGCGGTACAATCAGTTCGGCGGCACGCTGGGCGGCCCGATCTGGCTGCCTCGGACGCCCTTCGGGCCGTTCGCGTATGACGGCCACAACCGATCGTTCTTCTTCTTCAACTACGAAGGCATCCGCTATAGGAGCACCACCACCGCGCTGACGCGCGTGCCCACCGAGCTCGAGCGCCGCGGGGACTTCAGTCAAACGTTCGTACGCACAACCACCGGCGCCTTCATCCCCGTGCAGCTCTACGACCCGCTGACGACCCGCGCGAATCCCGCAGGTTCCGGCTTCGTGCGCGACGCGTTCGGCTCGACAGTCCTGCCGGCCGCGCGAGTAGATCCGGTGGCCCTCAGGACCGTCCAGTTCTATCCGCTGCCGAACCGGGCGGCGGAGGATCCGACCGGCCGGAACAACTTCATCGCCACTCCCGGCATCGTGAGCGACACCAACCAGTACACGGTGCGACTCGACCACCAGATCAGGCCGTCGAATCGCCTGTTCGCCCGCTACTCGCAGAACGACGCCGTCAACACCGGTAACCCACCGATCTTTGCACTCGACAACATCGCCGATCCCCGCTCGTCCGTCCAAAGGCGCCACAACAAGAGCGTGACCATCGGGGACACGCATGCATTCAGCGCGCGTCTCATCAACGAGGTGCGACTCTCGGTCTCACGCCAGCACCTGCTCAGCGAGCCCGCGGGCTACAACATCGGGGCCCCGGCGCAGCTCGGCCTGCCCGCCGTCATCCCCGGGACGCTGTTCCCGCGGTTCAACATCGGTGACGTGCAGGCGCTTGGGAGCGCGCCGGATCAATTGGCGGTGCGCGGCCTGACCGTCGGCCAGCTCACCGACAGCGTCAGCCTGATCTGGGGCAAGCACACGTTCAAGACCGGGGTCGATCTGCGCGTGCATCAGCGCAACAACTTCCAGCCCATTGCCGTCTCGGGATTATTCAACTTCTCTCGCGGCCTGAGCGGCAATCCGCAGGACACGAGCGGCAACTCGGGCTTCGGCCTGGCGACGTTTCTCCTCGGATCGGTCAGCGGTGGCAGCCTCACCTCGCCGATCGCGCGGGCCGACGGGTTCCGCTACTACGCCGCGTTCGTGCAGGACGACTATCGCCTCGCGCCCCGCCTGACCCTGAACCTGGGACTGCGGTACGATCTCATCACCGCACCAACCGATCGATTCGATCGCTACTCGAACTTCGATCCCGACGCGATCAACGCGGTGACCGGCAGACCGGGAGTCCTCCAATATGCCGGCGTTGATTTCGGCCGACAGGCCTACGACACGAACTACAGGAACTTCGGCCCGCGCGTAGGATTCGCTTTTGATGTCGGGGGGGACGCGCGGACGATCGTGCGGAGCGGCTACGGCCTCTTCTACTATCACAGCGCTGGGTTCGAATATCCCGACACCCAGGGCTATTCCGTCAGCACGCCGTTTGAATCGCCGCGCGGTGTGTCGTTCCCCGGGTTTCAGCTTTCGGCTGGCCCGCCGCAGATCATCCCGCCTTCCGGCAGCTCGCTTGGCCCTCGCAGCTTCCTGGGCAACAACGTGACGTACTTCGAACGGCATCGGCCCACGCCGCGCACGCACCAGTGGAACGTCAACGTCCAGCGGGAGCTCCCGGGGTCCACCTTGATCGACGTGGCGTATGCGGGCAGCCGTGGGCTGCATCTGATTGGCTTCGGATACGATTTGAACCAGCTCGACCCGCAGTATCTGAGTCTTGGCCTGGCGCTCGACGACCGCGTGCCGAACCCGCTGTTCGGCCGGATTCCGCCCGGCACGCCGATCAGTGATGCGACGATTTCACGGAGTCAGTCGCTGCGGCCGTATCCGGCGTATCTGTCCGTCACCGTGGCGAACCCGCCGCTCGGCACCACGACGTATCACAGCGGCCAGCTGAAGGTGGAGCGGCGATTCACGAACGGATTGGGCTTCCTCGGCGCCTACACGTACTCGAGGCTCTTCGGCGACGTGGGCCGCAACATCATTGACTTCGGAACCACCGGCGGCGCACCACAGCTCGCCGTGAGTTGCGGCCAGAACCCGAAGTTCGATCGTCGTTCGTGCCGTTCGGTCGAGCCGCACGATATCACGCACTCATTCGTTGTGAGCACCGTCTACGAGCTGCCGTTCGGAAGAGGCCGGCGATTCCTCTCGTCGGGCGGCGCGCTGGCCCATATCGTTGGCGGATTCCAGCTCAATGGCATCGTGACCTTGCGCAGCGGCCTGCCGCTGGTCGTGCGTGGCGCGAACAATCGCGCGGCCGATCGGCCGAATCTCGTCGGAGATCCCACGCTGCCCGGCGACGAACGCAGCATCGCGCGCTGGTTCAACACCGCGGCCTTCCAGGCGCCGCCTCCGTTCACATTCGGCACGACGCCTCGGACGCTCAGCAACGTGCGCGGACCTGGCTTCGCATCAGTCGACTTCTCTGTCAGCAAGAACATTTTCGTCAATGACAGCGTCAGCTTTCAGTTGCGGTCCGAGTTCTTCAACCTGTTCAACCGGGTCAATTACAATCTGCCGGACACGAACTTCCTCTCGGGCGGCTTCGGCACGATTAATTCGGCCGGCGAGCCGCGGCGGGTGCAGTTCGGCGTGAAGGCGTACTTCTGAACCCGGTCGACGTGCACATGATCATGACGACGATCGGCGTGGCGGTGGAAGACGACGAGCTGATTGGCGCAGCGCAGGCCGGCTCGGTCGATGCGTTCTCCGAGCTCGTGCGCCGATACCAGCGCGCCGTCCGGACATGTCTGGCGGCGCGCATGAGCGACGCCCACGAAGCGGAGGACCTTGCCCAGGAGGTCTTCGTCACGGCGTTCGAGCGCCTGCGGCAGTTCGATCGAACGCGCCCGCTCGGCCCGTGGCTCCGGGGCATCGCGATCAACCTGCTGCGGAATCACCGGCGCAAGTTCCGGCCCGAGTACATCGGTGGCTGTGAGGAGCTTGGTCGGTTGCTCGAGGACGAGGTATCCGTCCGATGCACCGAAGCGTACGAGGGCCGGGTTCATGCCGCGCTCGCCGAGTGCTTGGGACGCATTGATGGTCCTTCGCGCGAGCTCCTGCGCAGGCGCTATGCGGAGGAGGCGAGCGTTCGGACGCTGGCCGCGGAGCTGCAGCGGGGGTACTCCGCCGTGACGATGCAGCTGCACCGGCTTCGCACGCTGCTGGCCGCATGCATCGAGGGCAAGCTCGCTTCGATGTCTCCGTCATGACTCCCGACGAACGTCGCGTGCTCGTCGCCCGGGCTCTGGCGAACGATTTGTCGCCCGCGGAGACGGAGCATTTTCGTGCGTTGTGTGCGGAGGACGAAAGCCTGCTCGCCGAGCTGGCACGGCATACCGTGCTCGATCGCCTGCTTTCGCACACGCACCTCTATCCGAACGGCTCGGAGTTCGTGCGCGAGGTCCAAACGCGCGTGCACGCGCCGGGCGCCGAACCGCTTGCTTTCGTCCAGCGCGTCACGCGTCGGCTTCGCCCGCAGCAGGCGTGGAGGCCGGCGCCTCGTCTTCTCGCGGCTGCGGCCGCGATCGTCATTCTTGTGTCGGGAACATGGTGGACTATCGCCATGCGACAACCGGTTGCCTCGGTTGTGCGCGTCGAAGCCATCGCCTGGGCCGAGGGACAGCGACGGCTCGAGTCGAGCGAACGGATCCCGCCGGGACGCGTGCAGATTGCAGGTGGGTTTCTGGAGCTGGCGTTGACGAGCGGCGTGCACCTCATTCTCGACGGACCCGCTGATCTCGAGCTGCGCCGCGGCAA
>JAIVJE010000439.1 GCA_020200195.1 Acidobacteriota bacterium
TAGCCGAGGAGGTGCCGTGCCTTCTGGATGTCGGCTTGTGAATCGCGCACGTCTCCGGGTCGCTCTTCGAGGTAGGTTGGTTTCACGTCGACTCCGACCAGCTTGCGCATCGTCTCGAACAGCTTGTTGAGCGACACGCGCCCACCGGTCGCGACGTTGATCACGTGGCCACTCGCTTCCGGTGCCTCACAGGCGCGGAGGACACCGTCGACGACATTGGCGACGTACGTGAAGTCTCTGGTCTGCTCGCCGTCGCCATAGATGTTCGGGGAGCGCTTTTCGATGAGCGAGGTGGCGAAGACAGAAATCACGCCCGAGTACGGCGACGTCGGATCCTGGCGCGGGCCGAAGACGTTGAAATACCGCGTGCTGACCGTTTCAAGCCCGTAGAGGCGCGTAAACATCTGCAGGTACTGCTCGCCGATGAGTTTCTGCAGGGCGTACGGAGACAGAGGACTCGCGGGCATCGCCTCGTCCTTCGGCAGCGTCGGTGTGTTGCCGTAAATTGAGGACGAGCCTGCGAAAACCACTCGTCGCACACCGGCATCCCGGGATGCGAGGAGCACGTTGAGCGTCCCGTCGACATTGGCGCGGTGCGATGTCAACGGATCCGCGACCGAACGGGGCACCGACGGGATGGCTGCCTGGTGCAGGACGTATGCACACCCTTCGACTGCGCGGCGTGCGAAGTCCGCTTCGGCCAGATCGCCTTCGACAAACTCCACTTGGGGGATGTGGTCGACGTTGCTGCGCTTGCCGGTCACCAGCGAGTCCGCAACGCGAACCGTGTGACCTCGACGCAGGAGCTCTTCGGCCAAGTGAGAGCCGATGAATCCCGCCCCACCGGTAACCAGGTAATGAGCCATGTGCTCAATACCTTAGCAAATTCCCCGCCGTGCTGACGAGTTGGTCCCAGGCGGCGAGTCGCGGTACACAAAAAAAGGTCCGCCGCAGCGGACCGTAAGCCGAATTCTGTCCGCCTTCGCCCGCCGGCCTAACGGCCTGCGGACTTCGGCGTGACGATCATTCCTCTAGCCCCGCCATCACTGGCGGGATCGTGCGGCCTACCCGGAGGCTTCGGACGGGCGTTCCTTATCGCCTCCCTATTTGGCCTTGCTCCATGCGGGGTTTTGCCTGCCACCCGTGTTACCACGGGCGCGGTGCGCTCTTACCGCACCTTTTCACCCTTGCTCGCCTACGCCCTTTCAGGCGTCGGCGGGCGGTATGTTTTCTGTGCCACTTTCCTTCAGGTTGCCCTGACCGGGGGTTACCCGGCGCACTGCCCTGCGGAGTTCGGACTTTCCTCCCGCCGTAGCGCCGAAGGCGCGAAGGCGGACGATCGTCTGGCCTGCTGCGGCGGATTGCTAGCCGTCTCCTTCCTGCGTGATGCCGTACTGTTCGAGCTTCTTGTAGAGATTGCTGCGCGGGGTGCCGATCACCTCGGCGGTCTTGGAGATGTTCCAGTTGTTGTCGCGCAGCTTGCCGACGAGGAAGGCTCGCTCGGCGGACTCCTTGAACTCGCGCAGCGTCCCGGGACGTTCCTTTTCATTATCGCCTGCCGAGGGCTTCGTTTCAACCCGGACCACCTCGCGCAGGTCGTCGACGTCAATCGTTTCGCCGGGCGTCATGATGATGAGCCGTTCGACCGTGTTCTTGAGCTCGCGGACGTTCCCCTTCCACCGCGCCTTCTGCATGTAGTCGAGCGCCGCCGGCGTGAACCGCTGCGGCTTTCGGTTATTGTCGCGGCTGAACAGATCGGCGAAATGTTTCACGAGCAAGGAGATGTCCTCGCGCCGGTCGCGCAGAGGCGGCACGCGTATCGGGATCACGCTCAGGCGGAAATACAGGTCTTCCCGGAACGTACCCTTCTCGATCTCCTCGTCCAGGTCCTTATTGGTGGCGGCGATGACGCGGACGTCGACCTTGATCGTTCGGGCCGATCCCAGCCGTTCGACTTCCCCTTCCTGCAGGACCCGGAGAACCTTCGCCTGAGTCTTGGCGCTCATATCGCCAATCTCGTCCAGGAAGATCGTCCCGTGGTCCGCCTGCTCGAACTTGCCGATCTGCTTTTCGGTCGCCCCCGTGAACGACCCCTTCTCGTGCCCGAACAACTCCGACTCGATCAGCTCCTCAGGGATCGCGGCGCAGTTGACCTGCACGAACCGATCGCGGCTGCGGAGGCTGTTTCGATGGATCGATCGCGCCACCAGTTCCTTGCCGACCCCGCTGTCTCCCAGCAGCAAGACCGTCGCGTTGGTGGGTGCCGCACGTTTCACGGCGTCCCAGACCTGTCGCAGCGCCGGGCTCTCGCCCACCATTTGATGCCGCGCCTCGACGGCGCGTTTGAGCGAGCGGTTTTCGTCGACGAGGCGCGCCTGGTCCAGCGCGTTCCGGATGGTGACAAGCAACCGCTCGGCGCCGAACGGTTTCTCGATGAAATCAGTCGCCCCGCGGCGCGTCGCTTCGACCGCGGTCTGCACGTTCCCATGTCCCGAAATGATGACGATCGGGAGGCTTTCCCTCAACGTCTTGATGCGCTGCAGCGCCTCGAGGCCGTCCATGCCCGCCATCTTGATGTCCAGAAACACCATGTCGGGAGGATCCCGCTGCACCAGCGCGATACCCTCCTCCGCCGATGCCACGGAGTGGTATTCGTACCCCTCGTACTCGAGCGGCATCCGCATCGAGTCGCGAATCCCCGCGTCGTCGTCAATCAGCAGAATTTTGGCAGGCATGCAGAATCAGTCTACGGTGACCGTCGCGAACGAACGCTGGCCGAGCGTCGGATCGTAATAGTAGAAGGCCAGGACATCTCCCGCGCGCGCGCTGGACAAGATCCTTTGGAAATCGGCGACGGTCCGCACGGGCTGCCGGTTGATTTCCATGATCACATGGCCCCTCCGGAGGGCGTTGAACGCCGCGCCGGTCGGCTCGACGCGCGACACGATGACGCCGTGAACCGACTCGGGGATCTCGAGCCGTCCGACGAAGCCGCGATCGAGCTCGCGCACGCTGATGCCAAGCGGCAGGTCCAGCACCGGTTCGGGGCGCGGCCGAGGGCGTTTGCCGAGCGGCTCGCCGAGATCGTCCAGGTCGGCTCCTCGCAGCGGCCGTTCTGCCAGTTTCACCGGCACGGTCTGCCGCCGCCCGTCACGCAGGATGTCGAGCCGCGCGATGGAGCCCGGCTGACGGGCCGAGATGTCCCGGATCAATTCCTCGTTGGTCAGCACGCGCCGGCCGTCGACCTCGACGATGACGTCGTAGGGGCGGAGGCCGGCGCGCTCCCCCGGAGATCCGGCGGTGACCTCGTGCACCATGGCGCCCTGCGACACGCTCAGTTCCAGCGAACGCTGAAGCGCGGGTGTCACATCGGTCAGCAGGACACCGATGAACCCGCGCGACACCTTACCCCGTTCCTTGAGCTGAGGAAGGATCGCGATCGCCTGATTGATTGGCACCGCGAAGCCGATGCTGCTCGTCCGCGAGCTGACGGCGGAGTTGATGCCGATGACGCGCCCGCTCGAGTCGATCAGCGGGCCGCCGCTGTTGCCGAAGTTGATGGCCGCGTCAGTCTGGATGTAGTTGTCGAGGCTCGGGTCGAACAGCTTGCGTCCGATGAAGCTGACGACCCCGACGGTCACGGAGTGCACGTACCCGAGCGGGTTGCCGATCGCGCACACCCACTCGCCGACACGCAGCGCGTCGGAGTCGCCGAGGGGCGCCTCGGGGAGATCCTTCTCGCCCGGGATGCGCAGCAGTGCGACGTCTATCGCTGGATCGCTTCCGGCCAGCTCCGCGCGGAACGTCCGGCCGTCCGCGAGCGTGACCATGATGCGGTCGGCGTTTTCGATGACGTGGAAATTCGTGAGGATGAACCCCTGCCGGTCGATGATGAAGCCGCTCCCGGAGCCGGCTCGCGGACCGTCGTACTCGCGCGGCACGGTGTCGACATCCTCGGGGCGACGGCGTGAGAG
>JAIVJE010000440.1 GCA_020200195.1 Acidobacteriota bacterium
CGACCTCCGGGACGGTGAAGCGGATCGTACGCGTCGAGGGAGGAAAGACCGCCTCCGTTGACGTCGCGGTCTTCTCCGGGTGGGTCGCGGTGTTTGCGCCGATCGTCTTCGAGGTTTCGGAGACCGGGCGGTCGATGGGAACGACCGAACAGAGCCGGCTGATGCTGGCGCCGGGGCGGCACATCCTCACGCTGACGAACCGCGACCTGGGCTACGTCAGCACGCACACGGTGGACATCGAACCCGGCGAGGTGTTCTCGCTGACCCTCAGCCCCAAGGGCATGGCGAGCTTCAACGCGTCCCCCTGGGCCGAAGTGTGGATCGATGGGAGCAAGGCCGGCGAGACACCCATTGCCAATCTCGGGGTGCCCCTGGGGGTCCACGAAATCGTGTTCAAGCATCCAGCTCACGGCGAGCGCCGCGTGTCGGCGACGATTCGCGCCGACACACCAACGGCTGTCAGCATCGACTTCTCCAAGTAACACGGTTGCAGGATCGTAAGAGCCGGCACAATTCGGGCCAGCGCCCAACCCGCTCCGGCCCGGGCTTTGCGGGCAAACGTGCGACTTGTCCGCACATTTTTCGCGGTCAGGATCTTGTTTGTCTGGCACCAAGCTTGCCTCTGCGCGGACATCACTTACTAAAGGAATGCACCATGTGGAACTGGATCAGCTGTTACGTGACGGGGCATGACTACAGTGTCCGCTGCGACGAGGGCGCCATGTTCCTGCGCTGCGTGGTCTGCGGACGGCGGTCGCAGGGGTGGACGGTGCACGACCAGGGGCACACACCCGCACCGGCTCAGGGCACCCGCGCGTAGGCTCTGTTGACACTTCGCGCACAGGGTAGGGACAATATCGTCATGCCCTCGGCGCCGGTTTCGTCCGCGGCGCTCAACGTTCCCCTCCACGCGAGTCGCACGAACTCGCTCGCATCCATTACCTGATTTTGGCATCCACGCTGCGACGGTGATCCAGACCGCGGCTATCGTAGACACGCTTCAGCAGCTCACAGCCCTCGCTCAGATTTGCGGGGCCGACCGCGTCGTGACCGAGCTGCGACAGACCGCTTCCACGATCGAGGCGCTGGGAGCTGAGGGGGCCGCGTACTTCGCCCAGCTCGCGTCGGACGAGCGATTCGGCGAGCTGCCCGGCATCAGTCCAACACTCCACTCGACTCTCGGCGAACTCGCAAGCGGTGGCGCCGCGGAGACGCTCGAAGCAGCGCGCGCAGCGGTGCCCTGGCTCTCGCGCCGGCTGCTGGAGCTGTCGGCTGTGGGCCTTGGCGAAGTCGTAGTGCTCGCCCGCCACCTGAACGTCCTTACGATCGCCGACCTCGAAGCTGCACTCGACGACGGGCGGATTGCGCGGGAAGTAGGTGAGGCGACGGAGTCGCGGCTTCGCGCCATCGTCAATACCCTGCGGTCCGATGTGCGCGCGGTGACGCTGGGCCGCGCCCTCGACCTGGGAGAGACGCTGCTCGGATACATCACGCGGACCTGTCCGCAACTGGAAGATGTGGTAATCGCGGGGGACATCCGGCGTTTCGAGCCGGTGGTGTCCTCGATTGCGCTGGTCGCCCGGTCATCGGATCCGCCTGCCGCCATAGACGCGCTCTGCGCTCTGGCTCGTGTCGAGGACGTGCTCCACCGCAGCGCGCGTCGCGTCGTCATTCTGTTTCAGCGAACGGAAGTGGATATACGCGTCGCCGAGCCGGAGGAGTACGGCACTGTTCTCGTCGCGGCGACAGGCTCACGGGCGCATCTTGCAGCGCTCCGCGGCCTCGGTTACCAGGGGCAGTCACACGCCGCTGAGGAAGATGTCTACCGGCACCTCGGCCTCGCCTGCATCCCCCCTGAAATGCGTCACGCCACGGGTGAGGTCGAGGCGGCGGCGAGCAACCGACTCCCCCGTCTCGTGACGCTGCTGGACATCCGCGGCGATTTGCATATGCACTCGACTTACAGCGACGGCGCAGACACGCTCGAGAGCATGGTCGCCGCCAGCTGCGCGCTCGGTTACGAGTACATCGCGATCACTGATCACTCGGAGCAGGCCGCCGCCTCGCGAACGCTGACCGTCGAACGGCTTGCGCGCCAGCGTGACGAGATCGCGCGGCTCCGCGAGCGGTATCCATCGATCGTGATTCTTCACGGCGTCGAGACCGACATCCTGTCGGACGGACGTCTGGATTTCGGAGATGCCGTCCTCGAGTCGCTCGACATCGTGCTCGCGTCGCTGCACGACGAGGCGCGTCAGAGCCCGGAACGGCTGACCAGGCGTTGCATCCAGGCGATCCGGCATCCGCTCGTGACGATCGTCACGCATCCACAGAACCGGCTCGTGGGAAAGCGCTCCGGCTACGATCTGGACTTCGAGGCGGTGTATGAAGCGGCGGCGGAAACGGGCACCGCGTTGGAAGTGGACGGTGCACCGGGTCACCTCGACCTCGACGGCGAACATGCTCGCGCGGCGGCTGCGGCGGGGGTGACGTTGACGATCGACAGCGACTGTCACAGGGCGGCAGCGCTCGGACGGCAAATGCGGATGGGGGTGGGGACGGCGCGTCGCGGGTGGGTCGAACCGCGTCACGTGCTGAACACGCGCAGCGTGGACGACGTGCGCGATTTCATCGCGAACAAACGGGCGAGGCGCTGACGCGCCCCGCCCTCCCGGCACTTACTTCGTCACCAGCTTATCGACGACCTGCTTCACGCCATCGGTCGACTTTGCCAGCGCCACCGCCTCCTTGTGCGCCGCGGCATTGCCCACGGTACCGGTCAGCGTGACGATGCCATCCTTCGTGTCTACGTCGATGTTGATGCCTTTGACGTCCGGATCCAGGAAGTACTTGGACTGAATCTTCGTCGTGATCCAGGTGTCGGTGACCGCGTTCCCGGTGCGATCCATGGCATCCTTGCCCTCAGCCTTTTTCTTCGGCCATTCGGCCTTGGCCTTGCCGGCTGTTCCTTCGGCTTTGTCCTTCGCCTTCTCAGCTTTCTCCTCGGCCTTCTCTGCCGCCTTGTCGGCCTTGTCGCGCGCCTCTGCGGCTGCCTGGCGATCGCCAGGCGTCAACGTTAGTTTGTCGACGACACGGCTCACGCCGTCCACCGATCGCGCTTTCGCGAGAGCCTGAGCGCGCTCGTTCGCGCTGTGAACCTCGCCGCTGAGCGTCACAACGCCGTTCGAAGTATCGACGTCGATGTTCCGGCCTTTGACGTCCGCGTCCGCGAAAAACTTCGCGTGGATCTGCGTGGTGATCCAGGCATCGTTCACCGCGGTGCCCGCGCTGCGATCACGAATGCCGCCGCCGGGACCAGCCTGATGAGCTTGTTAAAGTACATCGTCCCTGCCTCCTGAAAAGTTGAACAGGTGCAAGAAACACGCCCCGGGGCAATCCGCGACGGCGTGCTAGACTGAAAAAGGACGAGTCGGCTCGAAGCTCCACAATGCGCACACTACATTTGCTGTTGGCGCTCGCAGTCGCCGGCGCACCGGGCGTGGCCGCCCGATCTACCGATCAGTCGGCTGGGTCGCGTGCTGACGACGTCGCCTCCACACTCCAGAAGAAATACGACACCGTCCGCGACTTCTCCGCCGACTTTACACATTTGTACGAAGGAGGCGTGCTCCGCAAGAAGCTGTCGGAGCGAGGCACGGTTCTCGTCAAGAAGCCGGGGATGATGCGGTGGGACTACAAGACCCCTGAGCAGAAAGTCTTCGTCTCCGACGGCCGCCGGATGTACCTCTACATCCCCGCCGACAAACAAGTCACGGTCAGTCCGGTCCCCGCGGGTGACGACGCGGCAACGGCGGTGCAGTTCCTCGTGGGCCAGGGCAACCTGACGCGGGACTTTACGGTCACTCACGCCGGTGGGGCCCAATCCGACACATACGTTCTGCGGCTGCAACCCCGATTGCCGGAGCGGGATTACGAGTGGCTGCAGGTAGTCCTCGACCGGGCGACGCTTCGTATCCGCTCGCTCGTCGCCTCGGACAAGCAGGGGGGCACGTCCACGTTCCACTTCACGAATTTCAAGGAAAACGTCGGACTGTCCGATAAAACGTTTACGTTCAAAATCCCCCGCGGCACCGATGTCAGATCCACCGGACAACCGTCCCGATGAGCCGTCCAACCTTCTTCGCCTGCGTGATCGTGGCACTTCCGCTCCTGTGCGCCGGTTGCGCCTCGAGCGCGGCGTTCCGAGCCGGCGAGCGCGCTGAACGCGCGCAGGATCTGGATCGCGCGGTCGTCGAATACACCAAGGCCGTCCGCGCGAATCCAGGCGATCGCACGGCGCGGCTCGCGCTGGATCGCGCCAAGGTCCGCGCGTCGCAGGAACACTTCTTCCGTGGCCGCCGTCTCGCCGCGTCGGAGCGGCATGAGCAGGCGCTCATCGAATTCCAGCTCGCCTCGGAGCTCAACCCGACGGACGGCACCGTGGACGTCGCCTTGCGCGAGACGCGACAGCGCCTGCGGACGAAAGTAGCGGTCTCGCGTGGAACAAAAACAGAGCTGCAATCGCTGATCGAGCGCGCCGCCACGCTCGCGCCACCGGGACTGGATCTGCCGGACGGCGCGAAGCTTCCGGACTCGCTGGTGTTCAGCGGCGCCAGCAGCCGGGCGGTCTTCACGGCGATCGCGCGGTTCGCCAATATCAATCTCGCCTTCGACCCGGCGTTCCGCGAGGCGCCACTGTCGGTAGATCTGCGCAACGTCACCCTGCAGGACGCGCTGTCGTCGGTCACCGCGACGACACATACGTTCTACCGCGTGACGGCGCCGCGAACCGTGACCATCATCCCCGACACACCCGCCAAACGCCGTGAGTACGAAGAGTCGGTGGTTCGAACGTTTTACCTGAGCAACGCCGACGTCAAGGAAGTGATCGACCTGCTACGCATTGTGGTCGATGTACGCCAGATAGCGCCGATCCTCGCGAACAATGCGATCTCGCTCAAGGACACGCCGGAACGGATCGCGGCCGCCGCCCGGCTCATCGGCGCGATTGACAAGGCGCGTCCCGAAGTCGTCATCGACGTCGAACTGCTCGAGGTCGATCGCACACGGCTGCGCGAGTACGGACTGCAGATCGCGTCGCCGAATTCCGACGGTATCTCCGGATCCGCGGACGTCAACCGGGGCAACTTGACGCTCGAGAGCCTGCGGAACCTGACCCGGGCCGATGTCTTCATGGCCGGCGTGCCGGGCGTGTACTACCGGCTCCTGAAAACCGATGCGAACACGCGCACGCTCGCCAACCCGCAGCTGCGCACGTCGGAAGGGATCCCGGCGCAGGCCAGATTCGGTGAGCGTGTCCCGCTGCCGGTCACGACGTTCGCACCCATTGCGACCGGCGGAATCAACCAGCAGCCGATTACGTCTTTTGTTTACGAGAACATCGGGGTCAACATCGACATCACGCCGCGCACGCATCACGACGACGAGGTCACGCTCGCGATCAAGGTGGCATTGACGAGCATCTCGGGAGAGGGGTTCGGAGGTCTGCCGACGTTTGGCAATCGGGAGATCAGCACGACGATCCGCCTGAAGGACGGCGAAACGAACATGCTCGCCGGGCTCATTCGCGATGAAGAACGGACCGTGCTCGCCGGCATCCCGGGGCTGAGCGATCTGCCGCTCATCGGCCAGCTGTTCGCCAACAACAGAAAGCAGACGCAGCAGACGGACATCGTCCTGACGCTGACGCCGCACATCGTCCGGATCCTGGATTTATCCGAGGCCGATCTGCGGCCGTTCCGGCTGGGCCGGGATTCCGGCTCGGCGGTCGGCGAGCTGCCCAACATTCTGGCGCCGCCCCGTGATCCAGGGTTCGATGTGCCGACGCAAGTGCCGCCGGTCCGGCCTCCGGAGCCCATATTGGCGTTTCCGCAGCCGCTACAGGCGCCGCTGCCAGGCGCCGCTGTTCCGGTCAAGCCGCCCGTCAAGAAACCGGGCGGCGGCGGCCGCTAGTCCTCTCGATCGACAACCGCTCCCAATCCCCGCAGACGCTCGACCAGCGATGCATACCCACGTTCGACCGTTTCGAGCGGGGTGACCCGGCTCTCCCCTTCCGCGGCGAGCGCCGCCGCGATCAATGCCATCCCAGACCGAAGGTCGCGGCTGTCCAGGTGCCGGCCGCGTAGCCTTGTCGGACCACTCACGATGATCCGGTGCGGATCGCACAGGAACAGGTCGGCCCGCATGGCGCTCAGCTGCTCGAGCGCGAACAATCGCAGCTCGTACAGCCAGTCGTGGACCAGCGTGCGCCCCTCCGCTTGTGTCGCAAGAACCGTCACCAGGCTGACCATATCGCTCGGGAACCCCGGCCACAATCCGGTCGTCAGGCGCCGTGTGGCGCGCAGGGCCGATGGTTCGACCGTGAACCGATCGTCATCGTAGCTGCAACGCAGGCCCATTTTGCGGAGAGGAGCCGCGATCACCTCGATGTCACGCGCGCGGGCGCCCCTGACCATCATCGAGCCACCGGTGATGGCGGCCACCACGCCCCAGCTGCCGGCTTCGATGTAGTCACCTGCCAGGCGGTGTTCCGCGCCGCCGCACTTGACGGGGGCCTCCACACGGATGGTGGGCGTCCCCTCGCCTTCGATCGACACCCCCATCGCGCGCAGGAACAAGCACAATTCAACCACGTGCGGTTCCATCGCTGCGTGGCGAATCTCGGTCCGCCCCTTCGCGCTTGCGGCGGCCAGCAGCGCAGTCTCGGTGCCCGTGACTGAGGCTTCGTCGAGATAGAAGGACGCACCGGTGAGGCCGGAGGGGGCCTCCAGCGCGTGCCCTTCCTCCGCCAGTTCCAGTGCGCCCATGGCCGCCAGCGCCTGCAGATGCGTGTGGATCGTGCGTCTGGCTGGAAAGTCGCCGCCGGGTTGCGCCAACCGGGCGGAACCGCGCCGCGCCAGCAGCGGCCCGAGGAGCAGGACGGATCCTCTCAGTTTGCCCACTAATGTGGGATCCGGACGATCGGTCGTCACCCGCGTGCAGCAGATACGCAGCGTCGGCGTACCCACCCCCTCGACGGTAGCGCCGAGACCGGTGAGCAGGTCGAGGAGAACCTCTACGTCACGAATCCGGGGTACGTTATGGAGCACGCATTGCTGGTCCGTCAGCAGACACGCGGCAATCAAGGGGAGCGCGGAGTTCTTGTTGCCCTCGACCGCGATGACACCGTCGAGACGCCGTCCGCCTTCGATTCTCAATGAAGCCATAGATC
>JAIVJE010000149.1 GCA_020200195.1 Acidobacteriota bacterium
GCCACATACACGCCAGAATTCTCCGGCTCGTTGTGTTCCGGTGCCCACAGCAGGAAGTTCCGGCCGTCCGGCAGAAATGAAGGAAACCAGCCTCGGGGTCCCCCAGCCGTGTCGAGCGGGACCACCCTCGCCTCGCCCCCGTCGGCAGACAGCTGGTAGGGACCATCATTTGGCTGCGGCACGAACACGATGACGTTGGCCTGGTTCCATGTACCGCCGCGCGCGCCCCCGGAGTCCGCGAGCGTCTGAAGACGGCCCGTTGCGACGTCAATCCTTTTGAGCTTGCCCTGCCCAAAGAATCCAATCGACTGGCTGTTCGGTGACCAGAACGGCAATGACGCGCCGTCAGTGTTCGCCAGCGGCTGGGCGGTGGTGGCGTCGTCGAGTGGCCGCGTGTATAGCAGGCGCCTTCCAGTTGCATCGTGGGCGACAAACGCCAGCCGGCGACCATCCGGCGAAATCGCCGGCGCTTCTTCCGTCGCGAGTGACGTTCCGCGCGGGGGGAGGACGGAAAGGAAGTGCGCGGGCGCATCCGGGGCTGTTGAACGATTGAGAATAAACGCCCAGAGGATCGCCGCCGCGGTCACAGCCGTGATCGCGATATGCCACGGGAGTTTCACGCGACGCCCGTTGGGGGCAACGGTAGTTGGCACTGCGCCGGCTGATTTGTCCTGCGCAATCCACGTCAGTTGCAACAGGACGTCGTGCATGCTCGCCCAGCGATCGTCCCGGTCCTTTGACAGACACGTTCTGATCACGCGATCGAGCGCCGGTGGCGTGAGTGGCTGAAGCGCACCCAGCGCCGGGGGATCCGAAGACATGATGGCGGAAATCACGCTCGCCTGGCTGGTCCCCTCGAACGCTCTCCGGCCGGTGAGCATCTCGTAAAGCACGGCGCCGAACGCGAAGATATCGGCCCGTGCGTCCGCTTCTTTCGCCTCGAGCTGTTCGGGAGCCATGTACTGGAGCGTGCCGACAATCGTGCCCTCTCCGGTTCGCGGTCCATGGGCTGCGTCGAGCGGAATGGTCCGCGTGGAGGCGTCCATCAATGGGGAGTCGGCTCGCAGCTTGGCGAGCCCGAAATCCAGCAGCTTTACGCCTCCCTTCGTCAGCATGACGTTCCCAGGTTTGAGATCCCGGTGAACAATCCCCTGTTGATGAGCCTTGTCGAGCGCCTCGGTGATCTGGATGGCGTACGCGAGCGCCTGGACGATCGGCAGAGCGCCAGTCGCAAGCCGCGCGGCCAGCGTCTCCCCGTCGACGTACTCCATGACGAGGAAATCGATCCCATCGTGATGGCCGACATCGTGCAGCGTGCAGATGTGCGGATGATTGAGACTGGATATCGCGCGTGCTTCCCGCTGGAAGCGTTGGCGGCGATCGGGATCGGCGGACACGTGCGCCGCCAAGACCTTGATAGCCACCGTGCGGCCCAGGCGTGTGTCCCGCGCACGATAGACCTCGCCCATCCCGCCCGCGCCCAGTGGAGACAGGATTTCGTACGGACCGACAGAGCTACCGGCGGAAAGCGCCATGCGAATCGCTGTGCGCGATTATACAGAGTGGAACCCACGCACGCGGTGCGCGGTGGCCGCATTTCTCTCTGCGTTGATGGGATACTAGTCAGCCGCTGGCGCACTGTCGGCGGCAGGATTCATGGAATCACTGGAAACCCGTACCATCGCGAAGGTATCGGCACGTCTCGTGCCGTTCCTGATCGTCTGCTAGCACCGCCACCTGCGAGGCAGACTGGTGGAGTGACGAAACGACCAGCTGGCGCTGTGAATGGGGCGGCTAGACGGCTGATTGGGGATTGAGGATTGGACGTAGCCCCATGCGGGACCATCGTCACGCCGAAGGGTTCTACTGCGGCGGCGCGGCAATGCGCCGCAACACAGCCTGATATCGAGGGTGGCTGCGCAACTTCTCGTATTCCGGCGCCGTCGGAAGCCACAGGATAAAGCCCGAACGCGCCTCCACGGCGCGATCCAGCCAGTCGAATGCCATATCGACATGGCCCAGCCTGGCTGCGCGAGCACCAATCGACCAGGCGGCGGAGTGCCAGCCGTCCCAGCTCTCGATGGCGCGTTTGAGATCCAACTCGCGGTAGGCCTGCATCCCGCCTCGCTCGTATGCCTCTCGGTCGAGTTTCAGGAGGTCGGGTCCCGCGCCCCCCTGCTCCTTGACCCGCTGGATCTCCGCGAACGCCGCTTCGTGCATGCCTTTGTCCTCGTACAGCTGGGCGAGCGCTGACCTCGAAATCGAATACCGGGGCTCCATCTCGAGCGTCCGCCGGAACTGGGCAATAGCCTCGTCGGTACGGCCAGCCAGCGACAGCACGAGCCCCGCCATGTGGTTCACCGGTAGCGACAGCGGATCGATGTCCAGCCCGCGGCGGATTATTCCGACGGCTTCCTCGCCTCGACCGCCCCACGTTGCCAGGAGTGCCGCGTAGCCAAGGTAGGCGGTCGCATAACTGCGATTCAGCTCGATGGCTTTCTTGAAGGAGCGTTCGGCCGCCGGCCGGTCCCAGTCGTAGATCATGGCGATCGATCCCGCAGACGTGTATGCCTCCGCGAGGTTCGGGTCCAGCTTGAGCGCCGTATCGGCGGCCTGCCTCGCCTTTGGCATCGCCTCCCGCGGCGGCACCCGGCCGAAGGCGTACCCGAGATAGAAATGCGAGTCCGCCAGCCCTGAGTATGCCGGCGCATAGGTCGGGTCGAGTTCGAGCGCCTGGCTGAAATACTGGATCGCGGTCTGTAGTGTGTCTGACGTCCGTCGGTTCCAGAAGAACCGGCCGCGGACGTACAACTCGTAGGCCTTCGGATTCACGGGGCCCGCCCGCGGCAGCACCGCTCGGTTGTCGCGGCTAATCTGTGTCCGAACGTGATCGGCGATCGAGCGTGCGACGTTGCGGTGCAGGGCGAGCACGTCGCGCAGATCTTCTTCGTAGGTCTCGGCCCAGATGTGCGCGTCGGTGGACGCCCTTATGAGCTGAACCGAGATAGCGACACGTTCCCCGCTCCTGCGGACGGATCCCTCGACGATCGCGTCAACCTGCAGGGCACGGCCGATCTCGGGCAGCGACTGCCGGGCGCCCTTGTAGCGCATGATCGAGGTGCGGGAGATGACCTTCAGCGGTTGAATCTGCGCCAGCTCGGTAATCAGGGCGTCCGTCATGCCATCCGCGAAGTACTCCTGCTCCTTGTCGCCCGAAAGATTCTCCAGGGGCAGCACTGCGAGCGATTCAATCGGTCTGCCGGCAGAGCCACGCAACCGATCCCTGAAATAGATCGCGCTCACGGCGGCGATCGCGAGCGCGACGAGGAGCGCCACGATCGCCGTGCGCCGGCGTCCGCGGCGGGAAGGTTCTGCGACCGCGTCGCCGACCGGCGCCGCAGTCTCCAGCATTGTGCGAATCTCGCCGGCGCGCTGGCAGCGTGTGGCGGGGTCCTTTACGAGGCAGGCCGCAATCGCGCGCCGAATCGGATGCGGCACGCCGTCAGGCAGCGGCGCTGGGTGCTGCCCGAGGATGGCGGCCGTGAGCGCAAATCCGGTCTTGCCGGTGAACGGTACGCGTCCGGACGCCATCTCATAGAGCAGCACGCCGAGCGACCAGATGTCGCTCCGCGTGTCCGGCGGCGAGCCGGCGAGGACTTCGGGCGCCATATACGACAGTGTTCCGCCGGTGGTGGGGGCCGGTAGCGATTCTACTGTCTGCGTCAGCGCATCGAGCTCCTCGGGCGGCAGCCGACGGGCCACGCCGAAGTCGAGCACTTTAGCGCGCCCGTCCGGCGTCACCATCACGTTGTGGCTCTTGAGATCGCAGTGAATTACGCGATGCTCGTGCGCATGGGCGACGGCATCGGCGATCTGGACGCCGTACCTGACGATCGCCTGCTCATCGAGCGGACGCCGTGCAAGCTTTGCACTGAGCGGCTCGCCTTCAACGTACTCC
>JAIVJE010000150.1 GCA_020200195.1 Acidobacteriota bacterium
CATAGGGGCCGCGGTCTGCCCGCTGGTACCGGTTCGCCGCCAGGTAGGCGGTTCCGGCGGCGTGGAATGAGGCGTCTATCAGGCTGATCCGGGCGTACTCAGGCAGATCGGGTGGCGTCACTTTCTGCCAGCTTGTGCCATCGTTCTGCGTGACGTGCACCAGTCCGTCGTCGGACCCTGCCCAGATGACCCGGCCATCGACCGGTGACGGCGCGAGGGTGAAGACCGTCGCATAGGTCTCGACACCGGTCTGATCGAGCGTGATCGGTCCACCGGACGGCCCCATCGTGGATGGATCGTGGCGTGTGAGGTCGGGGCTGATGCGGGTCCAGCTCTGTCCCTCGGTCGTGGATTTCCAGACATGCTGCGACGTGACGTACAGAACATCCGGATCGGTCGGCGACATCACGATCGGGAACGTCCATTGAAACCGCTCGGTGAGATCACGCGACGAAAAACCCATGGGGTTGTCGGGCCAGACGTTGATCGCCCGCCGCTCGCCGGTGCGGCGATTGATCCGGGTGAGCAGTCCGCCGTAGCTCCCCGCGTAGAAGACGTCCGTATTCTGTGGGTCGGGCGCGATGTACCCGCTTTCCCCGCCGCCGACCTGATACAACTCGCCGCCGCCCGTGCTGCCGACACACGCTGTGCTGTTGTCCTGCTGCGCGCCGCAGACGTGGTACGGCACGTGCGCCGTCGTGAAGACGTTGTAGAACTGGGCGGTTGGAAAGTCCTGATCGGTCCAGCTCGCGCCGCCGTTGACCGACACATTGGCGCCGCCGTCGTTGCTGTTGATCAGCCGCGCCGTGTCGTTGGGCGCGATCCACAAATCATGATTGTCTCCATGCGGGACGCTGATCGCACGGATTGATTTGCCGGCGTCGGTGGATCGGTAGAGCCCGGTGTTGAGGACGTAAACCGTGTCCTTCGCCTGCGGATCCGCGTACAGACGCGTGTAGTAGAACGCGCGCTGACGCAGCCGACGATCGTCGTTCACCAACTTCCACGTCGAGCCCGCATCGTCTGACAGAAACACGCCGCCGTCCCCCGCTTCGATGATGGTGTAGACGCGAGCGGGATCGGCAGCGGACACCGACACGCCCGATTTACCCCAGATTGGCTTGGGCAGCCCAGGGTTCCGGGTCAGCTCAGTCCAATGCGCCCCAGCGTCGGTGGTTTTGAAGAGTCCGCTGCCAGGGCCGCCACTTGATAGCGAGTGCGGTGTCCTGAAGACCTCCCAGAGCGATGCGTAGATCACGTCTGGATTTTTTGGGTCGACCGAGAGATCGACCGCACCGGTCTTTTCGTCGCGGAACAGCGTTCGCGTCCAGCTCTTTCCGCCGTCCACGGACTTGAAGACACCGCGTTCAGGACTGGGCCCGTACGGATGGCCGAGCGCCGCAACGTATACAACGTCCGGGTTCGTGGGATGCACGCGAATCCTGGCAATCGCCATGGTCTTTTCGAGGCCCACGTGCGTCCAGGTATTTCCGGCGTCCGTTGATTTGTACACGCCGTCACCCTGGATGATGTTGCCGCGCAGTTGCGTCTCCCCCATTCCCGCGTAGACAACGTCGGGATTGGACGGCGAAACCGCCACGGCTCCGACCGAGGAAGTCTTGAAGAACCCATCCGACACAGGACGCCATGTGAGCCCGCCATCGGTGGTCTTCCACAATCCGCCGCCGGTGGCGCCAAAGTAGTATTCCAGCGGCCGGCTTGCGCTGCCAGCAACCGCCTGCGACCGACCGCCGCGTGCCGGCCCGATTGAGCGCCACCGAAGGCCAGCGAACAACGACGCATCGACTGTGCCTTCGATGCGCGGCGCCGCCTGGTCTGCGTGTACGACCGGCGCCGGCGGCTTCGCGGTGATGACAGTAGTCAGGAGCACGACGACCGATAGGACGGTCCTGCGAACATCTCGAAGAATACGCATCGTGGAGTCTCCAGAAACCGGACGAGGGCAGGAGCGGATCGATCGGGTCCGCCGAGGCGACCCGGCGCCATGCTAGTCGAAGCGGACCGACGTCACAAGCAGTGGGGACCCCACCTCAACCGTCACGCCATATATGTAGTAGGTCACGACGTACTAAGGCACCTCAACCGCCAGATATTTCCACATTAGAGGACAGATTTGACGCGGCACGCCTTGTGCTCTACGGGGTGCAGGAGGGGAATGATGCTGTTTACGATTGCGGTGATTCTGCTGGTACTGTGGCTGCTCGGCCTGGTCAGCGGCTACACCATGGGTAACTTCATCTATGTCCTGCTGGTGATCGCTCTGGTCCTGTTCGTTGTGGGCTTGGTGAGCGGCCGCCGCACCGTCTGACGAGCGTAACGTAGCGCTGCCCCCTCGCGGAGGGGATCTGTCTCTCAAGGGCATGGCCGCCGGGCGGCCAACACATTGGCTCATGGCTAACGCGTTGGCTCCCCGGCGGATTCTTTCACGCCTATTCTTGCGTTTTTCCTAAGTAAATCGCACCGCATTCGCTGGTGTGATGGGCATACGTGTTGCTCATTCCACGAGTGGACGCTCGATGCGCAGCGCGAACCAGCCGAATACCGCGACAGGCTTTCACATCGCGGCGCGAGGACTCCGGCAGGCCGAGACTCGCAGCCGTGACCGGGAGTGTGATCACTGCGAGCATCCGCTCGAGTGTGTCGAGCAGAATCGCCGCATGGGTACCTGGCTGGGTTCGTTCATCTGCCCGAACTGCCGCGCCGAGTACCTCTATGTGTATCGATGGTCGCGGTTGATGCGTCGGTCCGATTTTTACGCGAGCGGCAGACAGTAGACAGCAGGCGCCAACAATGCAGAGCTGGTCTCCTCCGGGCCAGCTCTTTCTCCTCAGCTCGCAGCGCTGAACTGGCGATTTTCAATACACCTGCTGTCTACTGGCTGCCGCTCCCCAACCGCTGCCCGTCCCACCCCTGAAATACCACCTGTCCGCGATCGGAAGGTACCTTCGTCGGCTTCAGCTAGTAAGTTGTTGATTCACCGAGCTTAAGCTGCTGGCACGTGCTCTGCTCTTCCGCTTTCACAGCGCGCGCCTTCATTACAAGGGTACCGACTGGATGAGCAATCTGAGTATCGCCATACGAACGTTGTTGAAGCGGCCCGGCTACGGGCTCTCGGTGCTGCTGACACTGGCGCTGGGCATCGGGGCGAGCACCATGATGTTCACGCTGCTCGATGCCGCCATTCTCAAACCGCTGCCGTTCTCTAACCCGGAGCGGCTCGTGATGCTCCGGGGCGTGGCGGGTCCGGAACGCGATATCCGCGGAGCATCATTCCCTGAGGCCGCCGACTGGCGGACGATGAACAGGACCCTCGTAGACGTGTCGATCTACGACGAGATTTCGCTGAATATGCGGCTCGGCAACGAGGCGCTTCGTATCGACGGCGAAATGGTCTCTGGGAGCTTCTTCCAATTGTTGGGCGTGGACGCGGCGGTCGGGCGGACGTTTCTCGCTGATGAGGACCGCGTGCCCGATGCGGCGCCGGCCGCGGTCATCAGCTACAAACTGTGGAAGGAGCGCTTCGGGGGCGATTACGCTGCCGTCGGCCGCACGGTCGTCCTCAACAATCGCACGTTCACCATTGTCGGCGTGATGCCGGAGCGGTTTGCCGGTCTGTCGTTCGACACCGACATCTGGGTGCCCTCGATGATGGTGTCGCTGACCAGTGGCCCCTCCGTGATGCAGTCGAGGGGTAACCGCTGGCTGGGCGCGGTCGCCAGGCTCAAAGACGGAGTGTCGGAGGCACGCGCGCAGGACGACATGACGCGGGTTGCGGCGCTGCTTGAAAAAGACCATCCGGACTTCAATCGTCAGCGCGGGGTGCAGGTGATTTCCGTGCATCAGTCGATGCTGGGCACGAGGGGTCCGCTGATGATTTCGCTCTTTGCCGCAGTGCTGCTGTTTCTCCTGGTGGCCTGCGCCAACGT
>JAIVJE010000441.1 GCA_020200195.1 Acidobacteriota bacterium
GCGGAGCACCGCCGCCCACTTCCGGCTCGATCCGTCGATTCCTGACTGGCCGGCTGACCTTGCCGCCGCGAGCGCCAACAGCCGTAGGAGTGCCGATATGCCCATCCCGGTTCGGTAACCGAACGCGTATAGCCCGCCGCGAGTCTTGCGAAGGAATCGCCAGATGGCCTCTGGGAGCATGACCGCCGCGAACGTGCTCGCCGCCTGCCCGGAACTGTTGCCACCGTGGTGGATGACGGTCGCGGCCGGCACGTAGTAGCTCGTGTACCCGGCCTGGCGAACTTTGTAAGCGAGATCCATGTCCTCGGCGTACATGAAATAGTCCTCGCTGAATGCCCCGACTTCGACGAACGTCGCCCGCCTCACCATGAGGCACGCGCCTGAGACCCCCTCTACCTCGCGGGGTTTCGACGTCAGGTCAAAAAGCGGGGCCATGCCCCACAGCCGTGACTTAGGCCACCAGCGTCGCAGAGGCTCAGAGTTGAGCAGCTGGTTGAGGATTGTCGGAAAAGGCTGGATGCAGCTGGTCTGCACCGTCCCATTGGAGTTCAGCAGTCTCGAACCAGCGATACCGGATCCCGGCAACGTCTCCAGCGCGCGGCGTAGGATATCGATCGCGTCTCCGACCACCTCGGTGTCCGGGTTCAGAAACAGGAGGTACTTGCCACGCGCCTCCTTTGCAGCCACATTGTTGGCCTTCGCAAAACCCAGGTTGCTCCCGATCTGGATGAACCGGACAGCCGGGTAATGCTCGTGAAGCATCGCATCGCACCCGTCGAACGAACCCGAGTCGATGACGATGATCTCCACGTCAGTGCCCGGAACGTGCGCCGCGATCGAAGCGAGGCACTGCCTCAGGATGTCGCGCGAGTTCCAGTTCACGATGATGATCGACAGATCCATAGTCAGACGACGGCGACAGGCTGGGTCTTGACAAAGTGGCGATGCCAGAGCTCGAAAGAGAGGAGCAAGTAGATATGACGACGGAACTGCTCCTTCCCCAGCCGATCAAGGTCGAGCATCCGCCGGATGTAGTGCTGGTCAAAGTATTGGCCGCATGCTGAGTCGGCCGACAGCAGCATCTCCTCAACGAACGGGCGCATGCGGTTGCGGAACCAGTGTTCCACCGGGTTCGCGAATCCTTTTTTCTTACGCCACACGACCTCCTTGGGAAGCCACTTCTCGAGCGCCTTTTTGTGGAGGTACTTCCCCGTCAGCCCGTTCAGCTTCATTTCCGGAGGCAGGCTCTCGATGAACTCGATGAGCCGGTAGTCGAGGAACGGCACTCGGGACTCGAGCGAATTGGCCATCGACATCTTGTCGCCGACCATGAGGAGATCGTCAGGAAGACTGGCCCGCGTGTCGATGTACAGCATCTGGGTCAGCGGATCGTGATGCTGCACGTCCTGCTGGAGGCGGCGCAGCGACTGCTTTGAATGGTACGCGTCACCGGCGATCGTGCCCTTCAGACGCGCGTTGAACAACTCGGCCTTCATGTCGGCGCTGAAGAACGAGTACATCTTCGCGAAACGTGTGAGCACGTCGGGCTCGCCGAGAGCCACCGCGCTCCGCTTCAGGCGTTCGAACCGCCCCGGGATACGCGCCACGACGCTGGCTACCGGGTCGGTCACCGCCTGCGGAAGCCTGCTGTAATAGGCCGACAGCTTGGCCCCGACGTACCGGTCGTAACCAGCCCACGGTTCGTCCGCTCCCTGCCCTGCGAGCGCAACTTTCACCCGCTTGCTCGTAATCTTGCTCACAAAGTAGAACGCGGCGGCGGTCTCGTTGCCGACGGGTTCCTCCAGGTCCTGCATGTACCTTTCGTAGTAGCTCGCGTAGTCATCTGGACCAACCATCATGGACTCGTGGTTGGCGCCGAACATCGAGGCCAGCTCGCGGGCATCGTCGACTTCGTTGCTCTTTTCCCCACCCTGGAAGCCGATTGTGAAGGCGCGAACAGGGCCCGACAAGTACTGGCTCATGATCGCGAGCAGCACGCCGGAATCGACCCCTGAGCTCAGGAATAGGCCGAGCGGGACGTCGCTCCTCAGCTGGAGCCGCACCGCATCCTCGAGCAATGTCTGATACTCCTCGATCAGCGACTCTTCGTCGTACCGCTCCCGGATTCGCGGGATCCACGTCCAGAAGCGGTCCACTTCGATGCCCCGCGCCGATATGGTCATCCGGTGACCAGGCGCGAGCTTCACGATTCCGCGAAACAGCGTTTTTGGAGACGGTACGTAGCGGAAGGTGAACAGCTCGGCGAGGGCGTCGGTGTCAACGGCGCGCGGGCAATCCGGGTCTGTCAGGAGCGCCTTGATCTCGGAGGCAAACAGGACGCGCGCACCCAAGTCGACGTAGTAGAGCGGCTTGATCCCGAGATGGTCGCGCGCGATGAAGACCTCCCGCGTCGTCGAGTCCCAGATCGCGAAGGCAAACATCCCGTTGAAGCGCTTGACGCAATCCCTGCCCCACTGCTCGTAGGCGTGCACGATCACCTCTGTGTCGGATCGCGTCTTGAATGTGTGGCCGAACGCTTCGAGCTCCGCCCTGAGCTCGACGAAATTGTAGATTTCGCCATTGAACACGACCTGAAGACGGCCGTCCTCGTTCTCGATTGGCTGCGCCCCGCCGTCGATGTCGATGATTGACAGGCGGCGGTGCCCCAGACCAACCGGCCTATCGAAGAAATCGCCCGCTCCATCCGGACCGCGATGACGCAGCACCGACGTCATGCGCTGCAGAATGGCCGGCTCGACGGTCTTTCCGGAGCGATCAAATATTCCGCAGATGCCACACATGCGAGTTCAGCGGCGGGAGGGGAGCGCATTGAGCGCTTCGCGGTTGGCGCGCCCAAGCAGGCGCGCCCGCAACAGGCGCTTGTAACAACGGGCCTCGGCGGGGGTGACCAGCCGCGGCTTCCGCTTGACGATCGCCCCGACGTATCCCATCGTCAAGGCCAGCGCATTGATGACATAGGGCGCGGCGGTCAGCCGGTGCAGGACTTTGAGCGCGAGGAACAAGGGGTCCCCGCCGGTGACATAGAAAATCTCGCCATGCATGCGACTGGTTCTGACCCGTCCGATCCCTGAGCCTTCCCGTTTGTGATGTCGTGCCGGTAGATCGCTGAAATGCGTCGTCCTCCAACCGGCCGCCATTGCCCGAATCTCGTCGACCGTATCCCATCCCGGTGCTGCGGGAAATCCACCGATCTCTTCGAAGCACGTCCGCCGCACTACTTTCGAGGCCCCGAACGCGTGATAGGCAGGCATCTTGACTGGAGTCCATCTGCCGGCGCTGTCCGACTCGAGGTACACACCGGACGCGATTCCAAGCCGTTCGTCATCCTGGAATCGCGAGAGGAGCTTCTGAAAGTAGTCCGGCTCAAAGCTCAGATCGCAGTCAAGTTTGACGATGAAGTCGTAGTCCTGCGCGCCCAGCGAGGCGTAACCGTGACTGAACGCATGAATGACTGGTGACCCAGGCCGGCGAGCCCCTGCTTTCCGGCGCTGCAGAAGCCGGATGTACGGGTGCTCGGCCGCGTACCGGCGGACGATGTCCGGCGTGCGGTCCTCGGAGCCATCGTCAACCACAACCCACAGAACCGGGGGAACCGCCTGCTCGGTGACGGAACGGAGCGTCAATTCGACGTACCGTTCCTCGTCCTTTACAGGAGAGATGATGACGTAACGCGGGTCAGCGGCTCTCACGCCCAGCTGACACCTTTCGAGCGGCGCTTCGCCCGCCGCAGCGCCCGCTGGAGAGTCCCCATCCAGTCGTACGCGCCAACCAGCTTCGTCGAAAACAGACCGGGATCGTCAGCCTGGTTGACCGGCAACCGCTTGAGACATAGCGGATCGCCCCCGAGGCCGGCACGCCCGATTATCGTCGTGACACAGTCGAGATACCCCTCATCGAGGAGGGCGGCCTTGAAGCGCTGCGTCCGATGAACGCCGTCGGGAGGAACATCGTCGCAGAAAAGCCGAACTCAGTGAGGACGGGCCACGCGCATGTCGCAAAATCCCGAAAGCCGTCGTCGAAAGTAATCGCTACGAGTTTGCGATTGCCCATGGTCTGATTCTGCAACTGCCGCACAGCCTCGAGGAGGTCGATCGTGTGGTATCCGTGGTCCTTGAGCACGCGCATCTGCTCGCGAAAACGGGCTGCCGAGGTCACGAGCCGGTAATAAGCCGCGACGCCCGTCTCCAGATCGTCCGACACACTGTGGTACATGAGAATCGGGATGCCCGGCTTCGCCCGCAGCATACCAATCGCTAGGAGGGGACGTGCGACGAATACGGTCGCGACACGGTCGACGTGCATGAGTGACATCGGAGTGCCGCTCATCCCGCGACTGCGTGGGGTGTGGACGACCCATGAACGAGCGATTCCACAAGCGTGCGATAATCGACTACACGCTCTTGCCAACTGTACCGCACGGCAAAGTCGCGGGCGATACCAACCCTCCGGCGGTGCTCATCGCGGTGCTCGTACGCCCATACGAGTGCTTCTGCCAGATCGGCTTCCTTCCCTGGCGTGAAGAAGCGCACCAGGGAGTCGTCGAAATAGTGCGCATCAATTTGCGTGCGAGAGACCACGACCGGGACGCCGCACGCCATGAACTCGAGGATTTTCGTACTAAAAGCCTCATTCCCGAATCCGTCCGCCCGCTTCGGCACGACGCCAAGATCGGCCGATGCCATGAGGCTGGAGATCTCTTTAATTGGCACCCGGTCCATAATCTTGACCCTGTTGCGCAAACCCTGGTCACGCGATAACTGCTCGAGGGCGGGCCGCGCCGGTCCCTCCCCATAGACATGAAACTCCGCCTGCGGCATCCGCGTGAGCGCGAGTGCGAAGGCCCTGATCGCAATGTCGACACCCTGGTGATGGTTCAAGGT
>JAIVJE010000151.1 GCA_020200195.1 Acidobacteriota bacterium
AACCGCGGGTATGCGTTGCGCGGTGCGTCGTACTCCGGGAGCTGGAAGCGGTCGCTCTCGATCGGAGTCGCGGTCCAGCGACGCGACAGCAGATCGGTCCCGCCGCCCCCCAGGAAGAGCACTCGCTGATACCGGGTGCGTGCCCAGTCGAGAAAGGCGCCCAACGTCGGCTTGTCCGGAAGCTCGTTGCTCAGGACCAGCACGTTCCGCGCGTAGACATACGCCAGTGGCAGCGCCAGGAAGTACGTGTCGGATGCGTTGCGTGACTCGACCATCAACAAGTCGTCATTACCGACAAGGCCGGCGATGTGCTCGAGTTTGTGAATGACGCCGGCGTACTCCACATGACCGACGATGGGACGTGCCAGGCGGGAATAGTGCATCGCGAGCAGCGCCACGAATACGAGACCGATGAGGGAGCGGGCACGGCGGCGGACAGGTGATGGTCCCGGATCGCCTCCGAGGGCAGCCGCAGCCGCGAACAGGAGCGCTGCGGGCAGAATGACCGGGAGAAAGCGCCGAGTCATCCAGAAGTGGTCCGGCCAGATTCGAATCTTGTAGAAGAAGAAGAAGGCAAAAATTACGACGGTCGCGAAAAATTCGGGCGCTACCCAGAAACGGCGGCGTGCGACGAGGCCGAATCCCAGCAGCGCCGCAAGCAATGCCGGCAGCGTCAGGTAGAAATCGGTGAACAATCTCAACGCGTACGCATCGTGCGGCGCCAGCCGCCCGGACGGGTGCCGCCAGAACAGGGCATACCCCGCGGCCACCCAGACGGCGCCGGTGAGGACGATCGGCAACAGCACGACAACACGCGCGCTCAGCCACGTGGAACGGCGGCCCGCAACGAGCATCCCGATGGCAATGATTCCGACGGCGCACAGTAGCGCGTATTGCCACCAGGGAAAGTTGCTGAGGAATACCGTCGGCAGCGCCAGATACGCGCGGAGCGGACCGGCGAGATAGAGCGCCGCCACGCTCGCACACAGTAGGAGGACGACTATGAAAGATGCACGCGGCCGGATACCGCGGGCTCCCCCGAGAACGAGGCCGCCGAGCACTCCCGCGATCGCGAGGACTGCGTCGAACCGCAGGAACAGCAGCAGTCCGAGCAGCCCTGCGGCGACCGGCGCAAAGAAAGCGGTTCCGTCGACGTGTGCACGCGCACTCGCGAGCAGCGCCGCGAACAATAGCGCCTGCATGACCATTTCAGCGTTCGGATAGCGCGCGAACCACACTTCGATGACGTGCAGCGCGAGCAGCCCGGCTGCCGCCGCGGCGGCGGTGCGGCCTATGAGGCGCACACCGACGAAGTACACGGCGAGCAGACCGAGGACGCCCCAAATGGCCGTCACCCGGCGCGCGCCGGTCAGACCGTCCAGACCATACGCCACGGCGATGGACGCCGGGAACAGGTGGGGAAACTGGCCGACGACCGTCCCACGGACCGGGTCCTGGATGAAAAAACCCATGAAGCGCAGGCCGTAGTACCGCTCCTGCTGATGCGATGGAAAGAACAGATCCCGCGCAAACGCCGGCACTGACGCGACGACCGGATCTTCGTACACGAGCGTGCCGCGCTGAGCGATTTGAATACCCTCATTGAAGTAGGTGCCGGGATCTTTCCCGCCCATGAGGTATTCGGCCGGTGGCAGGAATCGCCAGACACCCAGCAAGATCAGCGCCAGCGGTATCAGCGCGGACGCGCGGGGTGCAGGCGCCGCGGTACCGAAGCCTAGGCGCATGCGCGCGGCGGCGGCCGCCGCGGCGGCGATCGTCACGTTCACTGCCAGAAGCCGAGTAAACGTATAGCGATGCCCCGCGGCGAGCGCGATCACAACCGCGAGTGAGATCGCGACGCTCAACACGATGTACCAAAAGGCGCGCTCTTCCGCATTGAGCGCCGCGCGCGCGTCGCGATCGGCCACCGGCAGCCGGTACAGTGACGCGCCGGGCAGCCACCCGATCACCACGAGGCACACAATCTGCCAGAGCACGTCCATTTAGAATTGGAAATAGATGAATTCGGAGCCGCCGAAGTTGCCGAAGAGCATCGTGAGATGGAAGACCGCGACGTACGCGGAGTATCGCACGACCGCCGGGAGTCGCGGGACTACCAGCAAATCATCGAAGTAGGCCTCACATATGTGCACGAGCATCAATGGCGTCGTGTAGAGCGCCAGTGGGACAAGCAGTCCCTGGACGTTGATCGTAGATGGGGCGAAGTGTCCCATCAGTTGCGTTGTCAGATGACCGATCTGTCCCGCGGATCGGGACCTGAAGATCAACCAGCCGTAACACGTGAGGTGAAACATCACGATCCAGCCCACGACGCGGGCCAGCGGAGACGGACCGAGCAGGAACCGGCGCGCAGCGCGCAGCCGTTCGGCCTCCCGATACAGAACCAGCAGCAGGCCGTGATAGAGGCCCCAGAGGATGAACGTCCACGCGGCGCCGTGCCATAAACCACCCAGCACCATCGTGATCATCAGGTTGCGACGAACGTCCCAGGCTGTGCGACGATTTCCGCCGAGCGGGATGTACAGATAATCGCGCAGCCATGTGGACAGGCTGATGTGCCAGTGGCGCCAGAACTCCTGCGGCGTGCGTACGAAATACGGAAAGCGGAAATTCTCGATCAGCTCGATGCCCATCAACTTGGACGTGCCCCGGGCAATATTCGAGTAGCCGGCGAAATCACCGTAGATCTGGAACCCAAACGCGTACACGCCGAGCAGCACGTTCACACCGGTCTGCGTCGTGTCACCGGCAAACACGGCGTTGGCCAGCGGCGCGAGATTGTCGGCGACGAAGATCTTCTGGAAGAACCCCCAGAGGATGAGCCACATTCCGTCGCCTAACTGCGCGACCGTGACGCGGCGCGGAGATGCGATCTGCGGCAGCAGCTTCGATGCCCGCAGTATTGGGCCCGCCACCAGGTGCGGAAAAAACGCCACGAACACCGCGAAATCAAGCAGGTTGCGCGTCGCAGCGATCTCGCGCCGGTACACGTCGATGACGTAGCTCATTGTCACGAACGTATAGAACGAGATGCCGACGGGCAACAGGACCCGCAGCGTCACGAAATCCAGGCGCCACCCGAGCGCGGCGAAGACCCCGTGCAGGTTGTCCGCGAAGAAGTTGAAGTACTTGAAGAAGCCGAGGAGCGTCAGGTTGAAGCCGAGACTGACACACAACAGCGCACGGCGGCGCTGCCGTGACTCCGTGCGCTCGAGTAAGAGCGCGCATGTGTAGTCGACGATCGTCGAGCCAATCAGGAGGCCGAGGAAGCGCCAGTCCCACGCCGCGTAGAAGTAGTAGCTGGCGACCAGCAGCAGCCAGTTCTGCGGCCGGTGCGGCAGCAGGCGGTAGACGGCGTAGACGACAACGAAGAACCAGAGGAAATGGAGTGAGTTGAAGACCATCGGGCGATCAGCGCCCCAGGCGGTTCGTTTCGAGCAGCCCGCTGTCGCGGAGGAAACCCTCGAGCGCTTCGGCCACTACCTCGTGCCCACGTGGAGTCAAGTGGACGGTCTCCTGGAAGAACACGTCAGGCGGCACCGCCGCCGCGCGGCGGAGGGCAGGCAGCACGTCGAAGAGCGGGTATGGGGCGCTCGCAAGCGCAGCCTGGAAATGCGCATTCGCGCCGTCCCGCACGAGCTCTCCTCCAGCCTGCTGCACCGTTTCTCTCAGCCGCCCGAAGTCCCCATCGTCGACCTGGAAGCGCGCGGGCATCAGCACGATCGCCATGGCGGCACCGCGCGCCTGCGCTTCTGCACCGAGCGTGTCGAGGCACGTCCGCATGATGGCCAGGCCTTTACCGATACGGGCTGCGGGCTGGGCCGCGTAGCTTTGCAACGGCGGCTCGGGCGGGCCGGCGCGTGACGGGAGCCGCGCCGCCGCCTGGGTCAGACGCAGGCGTAGCACCTGGAGGAC
>JAIVJE010000295.1 GCA_020200195.1 Acidobacteriota bacterium
GAATGAAGACCGATTCCGGTGCAGGACACTGATCGGCGTAGGGTGCGCTGCGCGTTCATGAATTCTCAGGCCGGCAAGTGGGAGAACTCACTCAAGCTCAGCAAAGCCGCTGCCAAGGGACGCCTATCTGGGGCCAGACTGTTAAGTTCCTTATTTCTCGTGTTTGTGAGCAGTATGACCACAGCAGACGCATCAGCGGGCGCGCCATCTGTGGCTCAACAGCCACAGCGCTAAACGACGGGAGTGTGGCCAAGATACCACAACTGGCAATTCTGTAATGGCCGTCCATCTCCTCCTCATGACGCCATCGCCGGTGGCGCGCCGAGAATTCGCGCAAGGAACCGCCCCGTAAAGGATTCTCGGCTCTTGGCCACGTCTTCGGGAGTCCCTGCCGCCACGACCCGGCCGCCACCCGCGCCCCCTTCGGGCCCCAGGTCGATGACGTAATCGGCCGACTTGATGACGTCCAGGTTGTGCTCGATGATGACGACGGTGTTGCCCTGGTCGACGAGCTTGTTCAGGACGTCGAGCAATTTGTGAGTGTCTGCGAAGTGGAGGCCGGTCGTCGGCTCGTCGAGAATGTAGAGCGTGCGCCCCGTGCCTCGCCGCGACAGCTCCTTCGCGAGCTTCACCCGCTGTGCCTCTCCGCCGCTCAGCGTCGTCGCTGATTGACCGAGCTCAATGTAGCCGAGCCCGACATCCTGGAGTGTCCGCAGCTTGTTCGCGATGGGCGGGAAGTTCTCGAGGAGCGGTAGCGCCTGATCGACGGTGAGGTTCAGGATTTCGGCAATCGACTTACCTCGATACTTGATCTCCAGTGTCTCGCGGTTGTAGCGGCGTCCTTTGCACTGCTCACACGTCACGTAGACATTGGGCAGGAAGTGCATTTCGATCGCGATCACGCCGTCACCCTGACACGCCTCGCAGCGCCCGCCTTTGACGTTGAACGAGAAGCGGCCCGGCCGGAATCCGCGCGCCTTCGCCTCAGGCAGCATGGCGAACAGCTCGCGTATGAACGTGAACAGTCCGGTATAGGTGGCGGGGTTGGAGCGCGGCGTGCGCCCGATTGGCGACTGATCGATCTGGATCACCTTATCGAGCAGCTGGATCCCTTCAATCGTCGCATGCGTGCCCGCTTCGTCGCCGGCGCGATAGAGCAGTCGCGCCAGCGCACGATACAGGATTTCGTTGACCAGTGTCGATTTGCCCGATCCGCTGACTCCGGTCACGGTCGTCAGCACGCCAAGTGGGATGGCGACGTCGATGTCCTTGAGGTTGTTCGCGCGCGCGCCCTTGATGACGACCTCACCCCGTGTCGCCGGGCGGCGATGTCGGGGGGTCTGGATTGAGCGTTCGGCCCGGAGGTACGCCCCCGTCAGCGAGCCGCTGGCGCCGTGCAGGAGCTCTGTCGGCGAACCCTGGAAAATGACGTGCCCTCCGTGCTCCCCCGCGCCGGGCCCCAGGTCGATCACGTAATCCGCGGTCCGGATCGTCTCTTCATCGTGTTCCACCACGACGACGGTGTTGCCAAGGTCGCGCAACCGCGCGAGTGTGGACAGGAGCGCGCGGTTATCGCGCTGATGAAGGCCGATGGACGGCTCGTCGAGCACGTAGAGCACGCCGGTCAGATTCGAGCCGATCTGCGTGGCAAGCCGGATGCGCTGTCCTTCTCCACCGGACAGGGTCGCCGCGCTCCGGGCGAGCGTCAGGTATCCCACCCCGACGTCGTCGAGGAAGTGCAGGCGATCGCGGATCTCCCGCAGGATCCGGTTCGCAATGAGCCCTTCGCGGTCCGAGAGCTCGATCGCGTCGAACACTCGAACCGCTTCAGCAATCGGCAGGTCCACGTATTCAGAGACCGTGCGGCCCTTCACCCGTACAGAGCGGCTCTGGGGCTTCAGCCGCTCGCCCTGGCACGCGCGACACGGCCGGAGCGCCCGGTACGGCTCGAGGTTCTCCTGCTCCAACCACGTGCCATCGTCATAGCGGCGCCGCAAGTTGGGAATCAGACCTTCGAACCCCGCGCCGAAGGGATCCGCCGTGCGATCACGCGACTTCCTGCGCGGCGCGTCGCTGTCACCCCGGCGTCCCGTTCCCTGAGCGCCATAAAACAGCAGATCGCGAATCTTTCTCGAAAGTCGGCGGAACGGCACGGACAGGTCGATCGCGAATGTCCGGCTCAAGGTGCTGAGCGCTTCGCGCACCAGCTTGCGGTCCCCTCTTGCCCACGGCGCGATCGCGCCGTCCTGCAGCGCGAGCGACTCGTCGGGGACCAGCCTGGCTGGATCGAAGTCGTACACCGCGCCGAGGCCCTGGCATTCCTGACACGCGCCGTGCGGCGAGTTGAAGGAGAAGGCGCGCGGGGTCATCTCCGGCATGCTGACACCACAGTAGGTGCACGCCAGCCGGCGCGAGAATAGCCGATCACCACCGTCGAACGTATTGATGATGACAATATCGTCGGAGAGGTTCAGGGCAATTTCGACTGATTCTGTGAGCCGCCGCTCGATGCCGGGCCTGAGAATGAGACGATCGACGACGACCTCGATCGTGTGGTTGCGGCGTCTATCGAGCTTGATGTTTTCCTCGAGCGACCGGAGCTCACCATCGACGCGGACTTTCGTAAACCCGCGCGCACGCAGCGCCGCCAGCTCTTTTTTGAACTCCCCTTTACGGCCGCGCACCGTCGGTGCCAGCACGTTGACTCGCTCGTCGGTCGGCGACAGCATCACCATGTCGATGATGCGATCGAGAGACTGCGAGGCAATCTCGCGGCCGCACAGATGGCAATGCGGTACGCCGATGTTCGCGAACAACAGGCGCAGGTAGTCGTAGATCTCCGTCACGGTGCCGACAGTCGATCGGGGATTCGACCCGGTGGTCTTCTGCTCGATCGCGATGGCGGGGGAGAGCCCGTCGATCAGGTCGACGTCCGGCTTCTCCATCTGCTCGAGGAACTGTCGGGCGTAGGACGACAACGATTCCACGTAGCGCCGCTGACCTTCGGCGTAGATAGTGTCGAAGGCCAGAGACGACTTGCCGGACCCCGACAGGCCAGTGATCACGACCAGTCGGTCGCGTGGCAGATCGACGTCGATGTTCTTGAGGTTGTGTACGCGCGCGCCGCGCACCGCAATCCAATCGTGCGCCATACCGTGCAGTCGAGAATTTCGAGGAAATTCCAAACGGTCATTGTACCACGCAGGCTCTTCTGCACGGGTTGGCCGCACGGCTGAGGTGGTTCTGGACGGCGAGTGGTCAGCGCGTTGATCGCCGTCGTAAGAGGCTGTGGCGGTAGCCATAGACGGCATAGAGCAGAACGCCGATAGCCAGCCACCACAGGAAGCGTGTCCATGCCTGAGGCGGCAGACCGACCATGATGAAGACGCAGGCTGCAGTGCCCAGCAGCGCGACAGGCCACACAAACGGCACCTTGAATGGCCGTGGCCGGTCCGGTTCCTTCACTCGGAGGACCAGGACTCCGATACACACGAGCGCAAAGGCGAAGAGCGTGCCTATATTGGTCAGGTCGTACGTCTCCGCTGCGTCGCCGACCAGTGAGGCGAGCGCAACCGCGATGCCGGTGACCAACGTGGTCGCATATGGAATGCGACGCGTGGGATGCAGCCGCGCCGCCCACTTCGGGAGCAGCCCGTCGCGCGCCATGGCAAAAAAGATCCTCGGCTGGCCGTACTGGAACACGAGCAAGACCGCCGTCATGGAGACAGCCGCCCCCAGCGCCACGATCCAGCCCACGGTCTGGAAACCGGAAAGTTGCAGCGCGTGGGCGAGCGGATCCGCGACAGCGAGTTCGGTGTAAGGCACCATCCCCGTCAGTACGAAGCCGACGAGCACATAGATCACCGTGCAGATGGCCAGCCCGCCCAGAATGCCGAGCGGCAGGTTCCGGTTCGGATCGCGCGTTTCCTCCGCGGCCGTAGAGATCGCGTCGAAACCGATGTAGGCAAAGAACACGATCGCGGCCCCTTGGTGAACGCCCGTGAACCCGTTCGGCATGAAGGGTGTGTAGTTTGCCGAGTTCAGATGCGTGGCCCCGACGACGATGAACAGCGTCAGGGCCGCCAGTTTCACGACGACCATGATGTTGTTGGCGCGGGCGCTTTCCCTGGCTCCTCGAAGCAGGAGCCAGGTGATGATCATCACGATGCCGAAGGCCGGCAGGTTCACCAGTAACGGAAGGCCCGCGATGCGGGGGGCGGACTGCAACAGGCCGTGCAGGTCTGGATTCGAACTGAGCAGCGCCGTACGATAGCCAGTCGTGAGCCACGCGGGCAGCTCTAGCCCGAAACCCCGCAGCAGCGTCGTGAAGTAGTCGCTCCACGAAATCGCCACCGCGACGTTCCCCACGGCGTATTCGAGGATCAAATCCCAGCCGATGATCCACGCGACGAGCTCACCCAGCGTGGCGTAGGCGTACGCGTAGGCGCTGCCAGCCTGCGGAATCATCGCAGCCAGCTCCGCATAGCACAGGGCGGCCAGCGCGCAGGCACCCCCAAGCAGCAGGAACGAAAAAACGAGCGCCGGACCGGCGCCGTAACGGATCACCTGTCCTGACGCATCGGTCTGGCCCGCGGCGGCGGTACCGATTGCGCCAAAGATGCCCGCGCCGATCACGGCACCTATCGCGAGCATCACAAGGTCCCCGGCGCCGAGCACGCGCTTCAGCGACTGGTCCCCCTCCACCAACAACTCAGAGATGGGTTTCCGTCGAAACAGTTGATTCATGCAGGGAGGTGCAGCGTATCCGGCGCGACCGCGGGAATCAAGCAGGCCGAGGCGCACTGACGGCGCCAAAGCCCTCGGCAAGCCGATACGCGGTGTCGCTCGACGCCAGCACCACTCCTCCGGTGGGATCGAACGCCAGCCCGATCAGCGCACCGCCCGCGACCACCTGTTCCGGGTCGCGCCCATCAGGACGCAGACGGTAGAGGCCGTTCTCTCCGGCGAGTGCGTCCACGACATACAGGTTGCCGTGCCGGTCGAACGCGAGTCCCTGCGGTCGGCCAAACCCGTCCCGAAAGATCTCCACGCGCCCGTCTGGAGACACGCGGTAGACGGGATCGCGGGGCGCCAGCGTTGGGGCGGTGACGTACAGCCAGCCGTCGGGCCCGAATGCGAGGTGAAACGCCGCGACGCTTGCCGGGATGCTTGCAAAGAGCGTGGCCCGGCCATCTTCAACCCGCAGCACCGAGCCTGACCGATCGCCGACATAGAGCGCGCCGTCGGGTCCAAAGGCGATTCCACAGGCGACGCCGAGATCCGACGCGAACAGCGAGACCGTACCGTCGGCATCCACGCGGTGCACGCTCCCGTCGAAGCGGCTGGACACATAGAGACTCCCCGCGCCGTCGAACGCCAGCGACGTCGGATTCGGCAGGTCGGTCACGAACGGTTCTCGCGATCCATCGGGGCGCACCACGTAGATCGAGACCGGCGCTTGCTGCCCTCGTGAACCGCTGTACGTCACGTAGAGATTGCCATGGGCATCGAAGGCTGGATTGTCCACCTGGTGCAGCCCCGTTGCCAGCGGTGCCCCCATCTCGACGTAGGCGGTTTCTCCGGGTGCATGCTCGAGGCGGACGGCGGTGCGGCCGCCCTCGAGGCCGGCCGGAACGATGACGGTCAGAGCCTGACTGGACGCGTGCGCGAGTCGCGCCGCCACACCACCGATCCGTACCTCCGGCAGCACGGGATCGATCGAGAACCCGCTGCCCTCGATCGTGACGCGGCCGCCCTCGACCGCCCAGAGGGGATGCACCGCTGTTATCCGCATAAGAGAATTCGAGGAGAGTCAGAAGAACGCGAGGAGCGGCGTGTCAGGACTCGTCGAGCTCCATGTTCCAATAGAAGTAGTCTCGCCAGCTGTCGGGCGCGTTCTTGAGGCCGACCGTGATCCGGATCGCGGGCGCCTTTTCCGGCCGCCGCGGGACCCGAATCAGATGCATCCTGGCTTCCGCCGGTGTGCGGCCGCCCTTGCGGCGGTTGCACGCGACGCAGCAAGTGACGATGTTCTCCCAGTCCTTCCGGCCGCCCTGAGCGACCGGAACGACGTGATCAAAGGTCAGTTCCGATGTGGGAAACACGCGCCCGCAATACTGACAGGAATGATCGTCGCGCGCGTAGATGTTCGCACGCGAGAAAGGCACGTAGTCCACATTCCGCTTGATCTTGATATAACGCAGCAGGCGGATGACCGAAGGCAGTTTGAAACTGAAGGATACGGACCGGACCTCCCGGTCGTACACAGAAATGACCTCGACCTTCCCTTGGCACCATAGCGTCATCGCCTTCTGCCAATGGACGACCTTGAGAGGCTCATACGTCGCGTTCAACAGGAGCGTTTGCTCCATATGGGTCTGCTTATTCTGCCCTACGGCTGGGCATGCTGTCAAGGTCACATGGCCGCTAAAAGGATTGTTTGCAGCGGCTTAGCGTGACCCATCGCCGTCTTTTCACGCTTGGCCGATAATGGATCGACCCATGCGCCGACCCTGGTACCAGTCCTTCCTTGCTTTTGGGTTTGCCTCGCTGACCGTCGGGTGCGCCTCGACGGGCGCGGTGCCCCAGCCGTTCCCCAGGCCCGGAGCCGGGCCGTCCTGGGCACCACCGCGGACTGCGGGCACCGCCCCGGGCGACGGCTACACGATTGCCGGGATGGCGCTATCCCTGCGCGGCGCGCCGTACCGGGACGGCGGGGCCGACCCGAGCGGATTCGACTGCAGCGGATTCATCACGTATGTCTTCGGGCAACATGGCATCGCGATCCCGCGAACCGTCACGTTGCAGTTCGCCGCGGGCGAGAGCGTTCAGCGCGATGAGCTGCGCGCGGGAGATCTCGTGTTTTTTTCGACGACGGCGCCAGGACCGTCGCACGTGGGAATGCTGATCGGCGGCGACGAGTTCGTGCATGCGCCGAGCACGCGTGGAGAAGTGCGTGTCGAGCGGCTGCAATCGACTTATTGGGCCCAGCGCTTCATCGGAGCACGACGGCTGGTCCGATGACTACGCGGCGCGGTGCTGCCCTTTCCGCGTGAGCCGGCGCGCGCTCATCTCCGTGAAGTGGCGCATGTGCAGATCATCCTCCGTGTAGAGGATCGGCTGTGTCAGCGGCTTCAACGGTTCAATCTTCAGGACCGGATCCGTTGGCGGTGTGCGCATCGGTTCCATATACCGCTGCGGAAACGACGGATAGTTGCGGAACGTCGTCCCCACCACGCCACCGAACTTCGAGGTCAGCGCGACGAAATCGTCCTCGAGGAAGCCGTACAAGCTGGGATCCGGACGTGTCGCCAGATACCCGGTCACCATCTGCGCGACCTCCTCATAGAAGGTCGGACTGTGTGAGCGAGGGGAATGGGTCCCATCGGCACGAGCGAAGCGACGTATGCCGGATTCGTCGGGATCGATGTGATACAGCTCGTGGATGATCGTATCGAGTTTTGCCGTCCAGCCTGGCGATGACGGATACAAATCGGCCTTGCGCGAGCGCTCGAGCGTCTGGCCGCAGAACCGCGGCAGCACGAACGAGATCAAATACTTGACCTTCTTCGATCCGATCCGCACTTCAGGGGATTTCGTCACGAACCATTCAGAGCGACGGGTGAGCTCCCCCGTGCTGCGGTCGCGCCAGAAGTAGTACCCCGGGTCGCTCTCGGGAAGGGTGAGACAGTGGCAGGTGGCAAACGCGCCCTCCGCGTCCGGCCGGCCGAAACGGGCGAATACCAGCACTTCCCTGAGGTCGATGAAAGACAGTCGCGGCGTCCGCCGAACGACGTCCTGCATCAGGAGCGCAATGCGCTCGGTATAGTTGATCATGCCGACACGCGCAGACCCTCGCGGGCCCGCGTCCTTGCCGCTTCAGGGGGAGCTGTATGAAGCAGGAATGTGGGCGACTATAAACAGATCCCGGGGCGCTGTCAAGGTCAACGAAATGACGGTTAATGGCAGAGGTGCCACAACTTAGCGGTGCGCGTTACCACTCGCCCGGGGGCTGTCCCGGAGGCTTCGGGGCGAGCGGTTTCGGAGGGGGCGGGACGACCTGTCCGGGGAGCTCCGTGGGCGGCCCCTCGGCTGGCAAGGCCGACCCAGGAAGCGTCGGGACCGGTTCGAGGGCCGGCGGGGAGCCGGAGGGATCCGTCGCGGCCTCCGCCACGACTGGTGGAGGCGTCACGGCCCCCATCCGGCGCATGATCATCTGCTGACGGCGGCGAAGACGGGCGGTCGGGTGACCCGGATCGAGCACTCGCGGGTTGATGATGGCGCCGGCCAGCAGCGCCGATTCCTGGGGACCCAGGTCCGCCGCCGGCCTTCCGAAATACGTGCGAGCTGCCGCCTCCGCACCGTAGACGCCGTCACCCCACTCGATCACGTTGAGGTAAATCTCCAGGATGCGCTGCTTGGTGAGCTCGCCTTCGAGGCGACGCGTGATCAGCAGCTCGCGCAGCTTCCGCACGGGGTTCTTGGACGGCGACAGATAGAGATTCTTGGCAAGCTGCTGCGTGATCGTGCTGGCGCCGCGGACGAATTCGCGCCGCTCGAGATTGACCTCCATCGACTCTTTCAGTTGTTCGAAGTCGACACCGTCGTGCTGCCAGAATGCGCTGTCTTCGGCGACGAGCACGGCGCGCTTCAAGTGGCTCGAGATCCGCCCGTAGCTGATCCACCGCTGGACCTGTTTCGGCTGTTCGCCTTTGGCGCGCGCCTGCCGCGCGCGCAAATCCATGAATGCGGTCGTGGTGGGGTTCGCCGTCTTCAGCGGGCGAACGTCGGGCAGCGTGAGGTAAATGTAGGCTCCGCACGCGAACCCGGCCGCGAACAGGGCGAGCGCTACCCGGCCGACGCTGCGCATTCGCGGATTATACGGTTACGTTCAACCTAGCCTTCGACGACAACCTTGATCCTGTCACCCGGGCGGGGAGGCTGACTGGGATCATAGTTGTTCATGATCGCCAGCGTGGTCGGCTTGATCGTGTTCCTGGTGACTCGCTCGGCGATTTCCTGCCACGTATCACCGTTTCGCACGGTGTAGACGTCGACCCGGTTCGGTTTGATCTCGGCCGCTTCGGCGCGGCTCAGGCTGCGGAACGACCGGATCGCCGCCACGAACTGCCGCTCGACTCCCTGAAACTGGTTGGCCGGTGCGAGGCCCGCAAGCACGTACACATTTCGCTCGTGGACGATGTGGGCGGCGAGCGTGCCGACATTGCCGAGTCCCTGCATTTGACCCTGGTACGTGCCCACATACGCGTCCAGCCCGTTGATCTCGGCGCGTTCTCCATTGAGCTGCCGGAATCCTGAATTCGCCATCGTCGTACGCGCGATCTGCTCTACCGAACCGGAAGCGTTGGGGACTAGCTGGAGCAGCATGTAGTTCTCGCGCTCCGGCGCCTTCGCGACGACCTGTGTTTTGGTGTTCTGCACTTCCCATCCCTGCGGGAACGTCAGCGCAAGCCGGAGATCCGGGTGCAGGAAGGTGTTGCCGCGCACGATGCCTTCGCTCGGACTGTCGCCGAAGACAATTCCATCGATGCGCCGCAGGTACTCCGAGCGGTCGGTTTCGGTCCGGGCCGTCATCGAGGCGGACGCCTGCTGCACCGCGGCGCGCACTTTCTGGACGCGATCTGCAGGAGCCGGATGGGTGGACAGCCAGTTGGGAACACCCTTGCGGCTGCCGCTGGCTTCGTCCAATCGGCTGAGCGTTGTCAACATGCCCGCGACGCCAGCAGGGTCCCAGCCGCTCTTCGCGGCGTAATCCACGCCAAGGGAATCGGCCTGCAACTCATCGTCACGGCCGTACTTGAGAAACAGCACGCCGAGCGCGGTTTCTGTGAGGCCTTGCAGCGGCCGCGCCTCCGGCACGAAGATGCTCAGCAGCGTCACGCCGATGCCGGCGCTGGTCGCCTTGGTGTACTGCTGCGCGGAGTGCCTCGCGGTAACGTGCCCGATCTCGTGCCCGAGGACCCCGGCGAGCTGCGCCTCGTCGTTGAGAAACGGCAGGATGCCGCGCGTCAGATAGATGTAGCCGCCGGGCAGCGCGAACGCGTTGACCGCTGGCGCGTCCACCACGGTGAAATGCCATGGGAGATTTGGCCGCTGCGAATTGCGCGCGAGGCGCATGCCTATACTCTCGACGTATCGCTGCAGCTCGGGATCGTCGTACAGGCCCATCTCGCGCCGCACTTCGCCGTCCATCTGCTGACCCAGCTGAATCTCCTGCGCCTCGCTCATGAGCGAGAACTCTTTCTTTCCAGTCGCCGGATTGGTGGCGCACGCTGCGAGGGTTGCAGCAGTGAGGAAGGGAAGCGCGCGGGTCGCAACGGAGGATCTGAAAGTGCGGGCGACCATTGTGGACTCCTTCAGCCGGCCGCTCGGCGCAACGCGTGGTACGGCCTCGAGAAGTGCGGGCTGCAACAGATGTACCAGCGCCAGCCCGACCGGAGCTTTCCATCAGCCGCGGCGCACACAATAAAAAAGCCGGAAGCGGACGGCTCCGCTTCCGGCATCACCCTCCTCCAGAGGGACGTGCTTAATGGACCTGGCCGACCCAGACGGCCTTGGACCGCCGCCAGTCTTCGTCCAGGATGGTCCAGAGCGTCTGATCCAGGTATTCGCCGTCGCGCAGGAACGACTTGCGCAGGACGCCTTCCTGAACGGCGCCGATCTTCCGGAGCGCGCCGTTGCCGCGCCCATTGGCCACCGCCGCTCGCGCCTCGAGGCGGTGCGTGCCGATCACATCGAACGCGAAGTCCACCACCATCTTCGCGCCGTCAGCGAACATGCCCGTTCCCCAGAACGCGGACCCGATTGCAAAGCCCCATTCGGCCGTCGCAAAGTCCGGCTCCAACTGCCGCACCTGGAAGATGCCGATAGCCGTATCCATCCCGTGGGGCACGACGGCGAAGCAGACGTAATTGCCTGCCGCGCGCTCGCGGTGCGTCCACGCGATGAACCGCTCGAACCCTTCGATCGTCGTCGGCGGCGGCGAGATGAACCGCGCCACTTCTTCCGTCGAAAGCATCGAGAGTAGAGACGGCGCGTCCGACAGCCGCAGCTCGCGCAAGGTCACCATCGACCCCGTGAGCACAGGCACCGTCCGCCGCCAGTTGCTGACCGTCGTCGCGAGATTCGCGGCCGCGATCACGGCGTGCACGTCCGTCAGCATGTCCGAGTCCCGGAAAGGCATCTTCTCCATTAGAAACCCCCTCCCAGGATGCCGGTCACTGAACTGGTGACCGTGGTTACTGTGCTGGCCGTCGTCTCGGCTGCGAATAAGTTCTCGAATACCGAGACGTCGTAATTCGCCGGTTCGGCGTTGGGATCCTCGAACAAGGGCGTTTCGAGTGCCACCGACGTGCCCCACACGTAGCCCTCAATCGTGCCGCCGCTGCCCCAGACGATGTTCTCTGCGGCTTCAGCGCTGCCCCAGACGATGTTGTCGTCGCTGACCGCGCCCCAGACGATATTTGAGCAATTGGCGCCGGCGCAGTCGGAGCCCCACACGATGTTCTCGTCGTTGGCCGCGCTGCCCCAGACGATGTTGTCGCCGTCACGCACGGAACCCCAGACGATGTTGTCGTCGAAGGCCACGCTGCCCCAGACGATGTTGTCGCACGCGGCATCGTCACAGCGCGAGCCCCAGACGATGTTGTCGCCGTGGGCATCCGAGGCCGAACCCCAGACAACGTTCAGGGCCCACGCGTTGCCGTCGGCTTTGATGACGCCACCCGACAAGCGGTGATTGCCCCACACAATCTGCTTGCTCCAGGACTTGTTGGACGGGTATTTGTCGCCCGCAACGGCGGTCTTGAAGAACTTCGCGAGCTGCACGGCGCCCAGGGCGTTCAGAAAGCCCGCACCCTGCGTGAGCGCGTCGTAGTTGTACTTCTGAGCGGTGAACTGCAGAATCGCCTTCACCAGGTTCGGCGTCAGCGCGGGATTCGCCTGCACCATCAACGCGACCGTGCCGCTGACGAGCGGTGCCGCCATGCTGGTCCCTGTCAGGCTCAGATAGGGCTTGTAGGCGGTCGTCACCGAGCCCTTGAGCAGATACGCTGCCCTCGAGAGATAGAACGCACTCGAGGGATCGCTGAGCGACACGATACCGGTGCCCGGCGCCGCGAGGTCCGGCTTGGCCTCGAAGTCAATCGCGGACGGTCCCCGCGAGCTGTAGGGAGCCATGATGTCGTCCACTCGGGTGACGGTGCCCTGGTGGCTCGACGCGCCGACAGTCAGCACCCAAGGCGCATTCGCCGGAGCGGTGATCCCACCGTACTGGGTACGCCCCGCGGCGTTCTTGCCCAGGTTGCCGGCCGCGGCAACGACCACGATGCCCGCATCAACGGCAGCCTTCGCCGCGAGCGTCAGCGGGTCGGTCCGGTAGGACTCGGTGATGGCCGCGCCGACCGACAGATTCACGACGCGGATGTTATGCGCCGCTCGGTTGTTCACCGCCCACTGCAACGCGGCAATGACGTCGCTGATCCGCCCGCGACCGGCCGCGTCGAGCACTTTCAGGCTGACCACATGCGCCGCGGGCGCAATGCCAGCACGCGTGCCGCGCGAGTCAAATCCGTTGCCGGCGATCGTGCCGGCCACGTGCGTTCCGTGACCGTTGTCGTCGTACGGCAGAAGCCGCCCGTTGACGAAGTCGACGAACGCAGAAACGCGCTGGCCGCCTACGGTCCGGACAAGCGGCGACGTGCCGCTGTAGGTCAGGTCGTCGTGCCAGGGGGTGACGCCAGAATCAATCACGGCGACGCCTACACCTGCGCCGCTGTAACCCCACTGATGCTCGACCGCGCGGGCGCCGATAGTGACGGCGGCGCGGTTCAGCTCACCGCGTGTCGGCCGGTCGTGATGGATGCTGGCCACGCCGGGGTGATCAGCGTACCGTTTGAGTTGCCCGTTCGACAGTTCCCCTGCAAGCGCCCGGATCAGCCCAAGCTTCTTGCCAGGTTTGCCGCCGATCTTGCGCAGCTCGCCCGCGGCGTCGAAGCCCGTCGCCAAGGTAATGATCACCTTGGAGTGCCCGACCTGGCCGGCGCGCTTGTTCAGGACCTTGTCGAGTTTTGGATGGTCCTGGGCACTGCCCGGGACCGTCCACCCGACGAGACACACCAGCGTCAGCGCCAGCGTTCTCCAAGCTTTCCCACCCCATCGAATCACGTCAGTTTCCTTTCGCACATACCTTCCGCGGCCCTGCGGAAGCGGACACCGTTTCGCCATGCCGTCCATACCTGCCGGGTGTCACCGGCAGCGAGCGCCGCCTGAGACCGTCACTGCACCTTCGAACACCAGACCGCTTTCGCGGCCGAACTCGAACCGGCGCCAATGTCGCAAGCGTCGACGCACGTTCGCAGGGATATAGGGGTCATTCCGAGCTAACGGCAGAGCAAGTGGCGATCCAGCGCGGAAGAGCTCCGGAAAATCTGCGTTAACGCCAGTCGCTGCAATTAGTTATGAGGTTTAATCAATGCGGTAACAGAAGTGTGAGACGCACCGTTTTGCGCCGTTACGGAACACACAACTCTGTGATCGCGCACACGGCAGCGGTATAGGCCTATATTCATTGATCAAAACGACAGTGTTCCGATCTGCTGCAACAGTGCACGTTTGGAACATCCCGAGAAAAACCGCCAACCTGTTCGACCGCAGCGAGTTAAGGGATAGCGGGAGGTAGGGCGTCACCAAACTGACGTCTGGCTGAGAGGAGATGGAGGGTCAGAACTGCGAGCACCACGGCGCCCGCGGGAGCGAGCAGCCAGGGTGCATCGCCGAGCGCGCGCCCGCGGCCCGCATCCTGAAGCATCACGCCCCAACTTGGTGTGGCTTCAGGAAAACCGAGGCCAACGAACGAAAGCGTCGCCTCGGCAAGGATGAACGCGGGCAGCAGCAGCGTCGCCTGCACCGCCAGAAATCCGCCGGCTGCAGGTAACAGATGTCGTAGCAGAATTCGCCATCGTCCTGCGCCTATAGCCTGGGCAGCTTCTGCGTACTCTTTCCGGCGTTCTGCGCTCAGAATGGCGCGCACGCCGCGCGCAGGGAACGGCCAGCCGGCGGCCGCCAGAACGACGGCGATGGTCCAGAACACCTGCGCCGGACTCATCACCAGCGGCATCACGGCGCGGAGCGCGAG
>JAIVJE010000152.1 GCA_020200195.1 Acidobacteriota bacterium
GTGGAGAACACGTCACGCCCAATATATCGGCGGCACTGGGATATACACTTAGGGCCGTGGCCCGCATCCTCGTCATCGACGATGATCCCGGCGTTCGCGAAAGCATGGAGCGGATGCTGCGCGGGGCAGGCTACGCGGTGCAGACGGCGGCGACCGGCGAAGAAGGGTACGATCTCGCGGGCGCCGGCGCCTTCGACGTCATTCTGTCCGACATGCTCATGCCGGGGATGTCGGGACTCGAAGTGCTGCGCAAGCTGCGCGAACATCGCGTTGATGCCGCGTTCCTAATCATGACCGGCTTCGGTACCGTCGACACCGCGGTGGAGGCGATGAAGCTCGGCGCTGTCGATTTCGTCCAGAAACCGTTCTTCAGGGATGAGCTGTTGATGCGGGTCCGCTCGGCGGCGGACCGCCGGCAGCTCGCGCGCCAGGTGGACCTGCTGCAGCGTCATGTGCACGCGGACGGGTCGCTCGACGCGCTCATCGGCGAGAGCGCGCCGATGGCTCGCGTGAAGGAGGTGATCGCTCGGGCCGCGGCGGCGCCTGGAACGGTGCTGATCACGGGTGAAACGGGAACGGGCAAAGAGCTGGCGGCGCGCGCAATTCATGCGGGAAGCCCGCGCGCGGTCAAGCCGTTCGTGGCGCTGAACTGTGCGGCGCTCACCGAGACGCTCCTCGAAAACGAGCTGTTCGGCCACGCGCGGGGCGCGTTCACCGGCGCGGCCGCGGCGCGCGCGGGGCTCATCGAGCATGGGTCGGGCGGGACGCTGCTCCTCGACGAAATCGGGACGATGTCCAAGCAGGTGCAAGCCAAGCTGCTTCGGGCGCTCGAATCGGGGGAAGTGCGGCGCATCGGCGAGAACGAAAGCCGGCGCGTTGACGTGCGGTTCGTGGCCGCGACTAATGTCGATCTCCAGGCTGTGGTTGCCGCCGGCGAGTTCAGAAGCGACCTGTTCTACCGTCTGAACGTGCATCGCGTGCATCTTCCGCCGCTACGCGAGCGCGGCGGCGACCTGCGGCTGTTGATCGACCATTTCCTCGCGCGGTACGGTCCGGGCTCGGGCGTCGTCGGCTGCTCGCCGGACGCCTTGGAGCTTCTGCTCGCGTACGAGTACCCGGGCAACGTGCGTCAGCTCGAACACTTCATACAGCGCGCCGTCGCCATCTCGCACGGTCCGCTGCTCGAGCCGGGAAACCTCCCAGAGGAAGTGGTCGCGCCGCGGCCGGCTGCGCCGGTGTCGGAAGGCTCCGTCGCGGCTGCGCGCGAGCGCGCGGACCGCGAGATGATCGTCGCGACACTCGGACGCCACCGCGGGGAAATTGGCGCCGCGGCCCGCGAGCTACAGGTCAGCCGGACGACCATGTGGCGGTTGATGAAGAAGTACGGCATCAGCTGACGTTCCGCCCGCGCAACATCGGCGCGTTTCACCGCTGGAACAGGTGGACGGGCGCCGTGCCTTCCGACTCCGCACCCCGTCAATTTCCCAGCGAATAACTTCCCCCCATCCCTCCCGGAGCCCTGAGCGGATTCGGCGCGTCCTTTGCGAGTCGTCCGCCACCCCTGGCGCGGTCCGTTTATCCAATGACACAGATCCTGGCCTCACTACTGCTCGTTGACGACGATCGTGAGCTGACCCGAGTGCTCGCCGCGAACGCGGCGCTGCGCGGGTACAGCTGCCGTTCCGCGACATCGCGCACCGAAGCGCTGGCGGCGCTCGGGTATGAGGCGTTCGACGCGGTGGTGATCGATCCCGGCCCGGGCGAGTCCGGACTCGACGTCATTCCGCGGATCAAGGAGCTCGCGCCCGACGCGGAGATCGGCGATCAAGTCGTACGAGATGGCGGCATTCGCGTTCGTGCAGAAGCCGTTCGACATCGGCCAGCTGCTGGCGACGGTGGAGCGTGCGCTCGAACGGCGCCGGTTGAACCTGCATAACCGGCGGCTGGTCTGGGAGCTGCAGACGATCAACGACGTGGCCGAGAGCATCAGCCGGTCGCTGGACATGGAGGATGTGCTGACCGGGGCGCTGCAGCGGGTGATTCACGCGCTCGACGCCACCGGAGGCTCGATCCGTCTGCGCGACGAACTGACCGGAGCCTATGAAGTCCGCGCCGCGATGGGGCCGTCCCTCATTCAGGACCTGTGGACCGAGCGCGGCGCACCACTGCCGCGGCCGAGCGACCAGGTCATCGCCACGCGTGCCGTGGTCCTGATCGAGGATCTCGCGGCGCTCGTGCCGGCGGCGTCAGTCGCCAAGCTCCCGGTCCGGAGTGGTATCAGCGTGCCGATGATCGTCGGGGAAGAGTTGGTCGGGACGCTGACGATCGGCTCGCGGCTCGCGTATCGGTTTCAGGTCGCGGACCAGCGACTGCTGGCGATCCTCGCGCGCCAGATCGGCGTCGCGGCACAGAATGCGCGTCTCCATGATTTCGTCCGCCGCGGGAAGCGCGAATGGGAGGAGACCTTCGACGCGATCAGCGATCCGATTGCGGTCTACGACAGCAGTGGAACGGTGCTGCGCGGGAACCGGGCCCTGGCGACGCATCTCGGCCGACCCATAACTCAGATCCGCGGCGCGGCGTGCCGCGAAATCGGCTTCTGCGGCGGCGGGTGCCCGGCGTGCGCCGTCGGCCGCGCCGGCCCAAATGACGGCGGCCGTGCCGAGGTCACGCTGCCCGACGCCCAGATTTTCAGCGTGACGACATTTCCCTGGCGAACGCGCGCCTCGTCGCTGCTGTGGATCAACTGAAGTCGACACAGGCGCAGCTGCTCCAGGCGGAGAAGCTGTCGGCGATCGGCCAGCTCGTCGCCGGTGTCGCCCACGAGCTGAACAACCCGCTCACCAGCGTCATCGGCTACGCGCAGTTGCTCGAGGAGGAGATCGTCGGCAGCCGCCCCGCTGAGGCGAGGCCGCCGGCGGAGCTCGCGCACGACCTGCGACGCATCGCTGAAGAATCCGAGCGCGCCGCCCGGATCGTACGCAATCTTCTCGCCTTCGCCAGGCGCCAGTCCTCTGAACGGGTGACGCAGAACCTCGCAGACCTGTTTGCGCGCGTGCTCGCCCTGCGAACCTATGAGATGCGTCTCAACACGATCGAGCTCGTCACCGAGTTTGAGCCGGGCCTGCCCGACGTGGTCGCGGACGGTGGGCAGATCCAGCAGGCGCTGCTCAACCTCGTGCTGAATGCCGAACGTGCCATGCGCGGGCGTGCCGGGCGGCGGCTCGTCGTCGGCGCGCGCTACGACGCGGATGCAGCGGCCGTCGAGCTCTCTGTCTCCGACTCAGGGCACGGCATCGAGATCGGCAACCTCACGCGCATCTTCGATCCGTTCTTCACCACGCGTGAGGTCGGCGAGGGCACCGGTCTCGGACTGAGCATCTGTTATGGCATCGTCCGGGACCACGGCGGCCAGATTCAGGTCGAGAGCAAGGTGCACGTGGGCACCAGATTCTCCATCCTACTGCCGGCCAGTCAGACCGGCGCAAGCGCGATGCCGGAAACACTCATTGCGCATGCGGATCCCGCACAACGAGAGTACTTGACCGCGGCGTTGACGGCATGGGGATACCGCGTGGCGATTGCCGCGAACAGTGTCGACGCGCTTGCACGGTACTCTCGCGGTCAGCTCCACGCCATCCTGGCGGATCGAGAAGTAGTGGCCTCGGATCTGCCCGCCTGGCGGGCGGCGAGGACCGCCGACGCCCGACGCGTCCCGCTCGTGCTGATGTCGATGGCCGCGGTCGAAGGCGACGTCGAACAGTTCGGGCGTGAACAGGGATGCACCGTCCTGATCCCGCCATTCCAGTTGCGAGCCTTGCGGCGGGCGGTCCCGTCCGGCTTGAACCGTGCGCCGGCCGTCGCCGGCGATGTTGTCGAGGAGTGCGTATGACAGTGCAGCAACCGGTGCTGGTCGTGATCGACGACGAGCAGGGCATTCTGGACGTCGTGGGCCGGTTCGGACGACGGGCGGGCTTCGAGGTCTTTACGTGTTCCGGGGGGCGGGAGGGACTCGCGGAGATACAGGTGCGCCGTGCGGATCTCGTGCTGGTGGACCTGCGTATGCCCGACGTCGGCGGCCTCGACGTGCTGCGCGCGCTCCGCGAAATCACGCCGCAGTGCCAAGCGGTCCTGATGACCGCGGCGCAGCGATGCAGGAACTGTTCGGCATGATCCGCCGGCTCGCGCCGCACGTCCGGACGGCGCTCCTCACGGGAGAGACGGGAACGGGCAAAGAGCTGGTCGCGCGCGCGCTGCACAAAACGGGGCCCAGACGGGATCGGCGCTTCGTTGCCGTCAACTGCTCGGCGGTTGTCGAGGCGCTGTTCGAGAGCGAGCTCTTCGGGCACATGCGCGGCGCCTTCACGGGAGCGACCGACACCAAGCCGGGGCTTTTCGAGATGGCCGACGGCGGCACGCTCTTTCTCGACGAGATCGGCGAGCTGCCGCTCCACGTCCAGGCCAAGCTGCTCCGCGTGCTGGAGCTCGGAGAAGTGCATCGAGTGGGCTCGGTCGACTCGCGGCGAGTGGACGTACGCGCGATTGCCGCAACCAATCGCGATCTGCGCGCGGCTGTCGCCGCCGGCCGTTTCCGCAGCGACCTGTATTACCGCCTCAACATCGTCGAGATCCGGCTCGCGCCGCTGCGCGAGCGCCGGGAGGACATCCCGTACCTGACCGCGGCGTTCGTGCGGGATGCCGCCGAACGTTTGCAGAAGCCGGTCCTCGGCCTGACGCCCGGCGCCGAGCGGCTCCTGGCGTCCGCGCCCTGGGAAGGCAACGTTCGCGAGCTGCGGAACGTGATTGAGCGCGCCTGCATCCTCGCCGACAGCGCCTGCATCACCGAGCGCGAGCTGGCGATTAGCATGCCGCCGATGATGGCCGAGCGTGCAGCCAGGCCTTCGTCGGCCGACGCGGTGCCGCCCGACGGCCAGCTCCTCGTCACGGTCGAGCGCGATCACATTCAACGGGCGCTCGTGCGCGCTGGAGGCAACAAAAAAGCGGCCGCCAAGATGCTCGGCCTCAGCCGACGTGCTCTGTATCGACGGCTCGAACGCCTCGACCTGGCCGAGACAATCACACGACGTGGTGGTGCGGGGGTGATGGTGGAGGCATAAAAAGATCGAACCCAACGAACCCGGCTTCCGTTGACTTCGTCCCATCGCCGTCTGTACGATTCCGCGATGCGACAGGCCCCTCGGTGACGTCCCTCGCGCCCCCACCCGCCGCGCAGGCATTCGAACCGGTCATCGGGCTGGAGATTCACGCGCAACTGCTCACCGCGACCAAGATCTTCTGCGGATGCAGCACACAGTTCGGTGCGCCGCCGAACACGCACGTCTGTCCGGTATGCCTCGGCCTGCCGGGCGCCCTGCCAGTATTGAACGGCGAGGCCGTGACGTTTGCCGCCAAAGTCGGACACGCGCTCGGCTGCACGGTTCATCCCACGTCCATTTTTGCGCGCAAGAACTATTTCTACCCGGACCTCCCGAAGGGCTATCAGATCTCACAGTACGAGCGGCCGCTCGCGACCGACGGCGGGGTCACGTATGAGGAGGGCGGCACGACCCGCCGGATTGGCATCATCCGCGTTCACCTCGAGGAAGACGCGGGCAAATCGCTGCACGAGGGTTTTCCCGATTCCGACACCCGGACGTACCTCGACTTCAATCGCAGCGGCGTCCCCCTCATTGAGATCGTCACGCACCCCGACTTGCGGTCAGCCGCCGAAGCCGGCGCCTTCTTCAGCCGGCTGCGTGCCATCCTGGTGGCCATCGGCGTCAACGACGGCAATATGGAAGAGGGGAGTCTCCGGTGCGACGCCAACGTCTCGGTCAGAGCCGCTGGCGCCCAGGGGTTTGGCGTGAAGGCGGAAATCAAGAATCTGAACTCGTTTCGCCATGTGCATCGCGCGATCGAGTACGAGATCGAGCGCCAGGTCAGTCTGCTCCGCAAGGGGACGCGCATCGTGGCGGAGACGAGGTTGTGGGACGTCGGGGCGGGACGCACGACATCCATGCGCAGCAAGGAAGAAGCACACGACTACCGGTATTTTCCCGAGCCCGACCTGCCGCCGCTCGAGCTCGATCCGGCGCGGATCGAAGAGATACGGCGCACTCTGCCGGAGTTGCCCGACGCGCGGCGCCAGCGTTTCATCTCGCAATATGCCCTGCCTGAGTACGATGCGGCCCTGCTCACGCAGTCGTCTGCGTTGGCCGACTATTTCGAGGCTACCGCGGCGGCCGCGACGAACGCCAAAGCGGCCAGCAACTGGATCATGGGCGACCTGACCAGGAAGATGAATGAACTTGGCGTCGAGATCGGCCAGGCACGCGTCGCCATGCCGCCGGACGCGCTGGGCGGCTTGATCCGACTCGTGGACTCAGGCAGGATCAGCTCGCCGATCGCCAAAGAGGTGTTTGAGAAAATGTACGGGTCCGGCCGCGCCGCCGCCGATGTCGTCGAGGGAGAAGGCTTGGCGCAGATCGATGATCATGCGGCCGTGGAAGCGGCGGTGTGGGAGGTGCTTGCTGCGCACCCGGGACCGGCAGCGCAGTATCGCGCCGGACGCACGCAGACATTCGGGTTCCTCGTAGGCCAGGTGATGAAAGCAACTCGCGGCAAGGCCAAGCCGACCCTCGTCAACGACCTCATGCGGCGCGCACTCGAGTCACCGGAAGGCACCCGTTGATTGAAGCGCACAACGTCTCGAAGGCTTACGGTCGCGGCGTGTTCGCGATCCAGGACCTCTCGCTGCGCGTGGATAAGGGGGAGTTCGTCTTCCTCACCGGCCCGAGCGGCGCAGGGAAGTCGACGCTGTTGCGGCTGCTCCTTCGACAGGATGTGCCGACAGAGGGGCAGCTGATCGTTGGCGGACGGAACCTGGCCAACCTGACGCCCCGGCAAGTCCAGGCGTACCGCCGGTCGCTGGGCTTCGTCTTCCAGGATTTCAAACTGCTGCGCGCCAAGACCGTTCTCGAGAACGTCGCATTCGTCCCCCGCGTGCTCGGCATGGCCACCTCCCAGCAGCAGCGTCGGACTTTCCAGGTGCTCAAGTGGGTGGGGCTTCAGCACCGGATGAGCGCGCGCCCGTTGGAGTTATCAGGTGGCGAGCAGCAGCGTATCGCCATCGCCCGTGCGCTCGTCAACGACCCGATGATCATCCTGGCCGATGAGCCCACCGGCAACCTGGACCCGGATCTCTCGCTGGAAATCATGAACCTGTTCCGCGAGATCAACGCCCGCGGCACAACCGTCATCGTGGCGACCCACGATCGGGAGCTCATCCGCCGGGTCGGACGCCGGGCACTGACGCTCAACCATGGCGCAATCGTGGAGGTGGCGTGATGCGCGCGTTGCGCTACTTCTTCAATGAAGCCACCGAGAGCCTGTGGCGCGGCCGGCGCGCAGCGATCGTCGCCGTCGTCACGATCGCCGCGGGGCTGTTCGTGCTCGGTTTGTTCCTGGTCGTCAACACGAACGTGCAGCAGCTCGTCGGCCGATGGAGTGAAGCGGCCGAACTCTCTGTCTATTTGAAGGAGCGCGCCACGAGCGCCGAAGTTCAGGCCGTCGACGATCTGGTCTCCACGAGCGGGTTGTCCGCCAGTCGTCAGTACGTGTCGAAGACCGACGCCGCGAAACGATTCCGTGAAGACTTTCCGGACCTGGCGGTCGTGGCAGGCGGGCTGGACCGCAACCCGTTCCCGGCATCGGTGGAAGTCCGGCTGACGCCGGCCGCGCGTGGCGCCGGGGACGCTGTGGATGCCCTCGCCGCCAACCTCGGC
>JAIVJE010000442.1 GCA_020200195.1 Acidobacteriota bacterium
GCGCTGACGTATGCGCACGAGGCCTCGTCTGTGGCATTCGTCGCGGCGCTGACGGCCGGCGCCAGCGACACTGTCGCGAGCGAGATCGGCAAGGCATGGGGCCGCCGTACATGGCTGTTGACATCGCTACGGCGCGTGCCGCCTGGCACGTCGGGCGCCATCTCCCTGGAAGGCAGCGCAGCAGGAGTGCTGGGCGCGTGCGCGCTGGCGGGCGCCGGCTGGGGCCTTGGCCTGATCCCTGGAAACGCCGTCCTGCCGGTCATTGCGGGGGCGACCGTGGGCTCCCTTGTCGAGAGCGCCCTGGGAGCAACGCTGGAAGCGCCCGGCATCCTGAACAATGACCTGTTGAACTTCTTCAACACCGCCGTTGCGGCCGCTGTTGCTGTCCTTCTGGCGGGCGTGATCCTGTGAGCGCCGCGTCGCGCGCGACGCTCTGGCTGGAGCTATCCAGACCCTTCACCCTCGTGGCGCCCGCGCTGGGCGTCGTCTCGGGAGCCATTACTGCCGCAGGCGCGGAACCGCGCGATGTCTGGACGGCCGATCTGATCAGTTACACGGCGATTGGCGCGGTGATGGCCGGCATCCTGAATGCGGGCAACAACGCGTTGAACCAGATCTATGATCTCGAGATCGATCGCGTGAACAAACCGCAGCGGCCGCTGCCGAGCGGCCGCTTGTCGATCCGCGAAGCATGGGTGTTCACCTGCATCACGTACACGCTGGCGCTCCTGCTCGCATGGTTCGTCGCGCCGGGCGGGCGGCATGAATGCTTCTGGATCGTCGTGGCCGCCACGGTCGCGACGTTCATCTACTCCTGCCCGCCGCTGCGGACTAAACAGCGGGGTATCTGGGCAAACGTGACGATCGCCATCCCGCGCGGCGTTCTCCTGAAAGTCGCAGGCTGGTCGTGCGTCAAAACGGTCACAGGCGTGGAACCATGGTTCATCGGTTCCATATTTGGCCTTTTTCTGCTCGGCGCGTCGACCACCAAGGACTTTGCCGACATGGAAGGTGATGCGCGCGGCGGGTGCCGCACGCTGCCGATCGTCTACGGGGTTCGCCAGGCCGCGTGGATGATTTCTCCTTCCTTCGTCGTTCCGTTCCTGATGATCTCGGTCGGCACCTACGCCGGCATCCTGACGGGGAACACCATCCTGCTGCAGGCGCTCTCCGCCGTCATGACCGTCTACGGCGTCTATGTCTGTTACCTCATGCTGCGGAGGCCCGAGGATCTTGCCGTCGAGGAGAACCATGTGTCCTGGGCGCATATGTACCGGATGATGTTCGTCGCCCAGATTGGGTTCGCGCTCGCCTATATCTTTTAAGGTCCTTGACGGCAGGCAGTTTGCTACGATCATGGGAGAAAGAAAAGCGAAACCGTTGGCCCTATGGACGAGCATCCCCTCCTCTTTGATCTCCCCGCCCCGCCGCCAACTACTCGCACCATCGCGCTTCGCATCCGCGCGGAGGGCGTGGCGGCACTCGATCAGGCCCAGCGGCGCGCTGACGCGGCGCGTTACCAGGAAGTGGTCTGCCGGTCAGCATTGAATCCAGTCAAGGGGATGCCGTTCAACTGGACCCTGAACCCCTATCGCGGGTGCACCCACGCGTGTCACTACTGCTTCGCACGCCGCTACCAGACGCAGTTCGAGCTCGGTCCCGACGATCACTTTTCGTCGGTCATTTTCGTGAAAGTGAACATGCCGGAGGTCCTCCGGCGCGAACTGAACAAGCCCTCCTGGCGGCGGGAACAAGTGGCCGTCGGCACGGCGACCGATCCGTATCAACCGATCGAGGGGCATTACAAACTGACGCGGCGATCGCTCGAGGCGCTGCTCGCCGGCAGGACCCCGATAGGCCTCGTCACGAAGGGACCGATGATCGTTCGCGACGCGCCCCTGCTGGCCGAGATCGGGCGGCGTTGCGGATGCACCGTCTATATGAGCGTGCCGACGGTGGACGACGAGGCGTGGGCGGCGCTCGAGCCTGGAACCGCGCATCCATTACAGCGGCTTCGGGCCGTCCGCCAGCTCCGCGAGGCAGGAGTGAACGCAGGAGTGCTCATGGCGCCCGTGGTGCCCGGATTCACGACGCAGCCCGCGAAGCTCGAAGCCACCGTCAGGGCCGTCGCAGAGCACGGCGCGGCATTCATGGGCATGAACGTCATGTATCTGAAAGGGGGAACGCGGGACCATTTCATGGGATTCCTCGCCAAAGAGTACCCGCGTCTGGTGGCGGGGTATGGGCGGCTGTACGCGGGCGCGTATGCACCTCCGGCCTACGTGACCGCCGTCAGAGGCATGGTGGAAGCGCTGCAGACGCGTTACGACGTCCGTCGCCGGACGTCGAAAGTGCCGAACCAGACCGAGCCATCCGAGACCGAGGAGCCGGACGAGGAGAGGCAGGAAGGGTTTAGATGGGATCGTGAGTAGTCCTTGGTCCTTGGTGGTTACGCTATCGCTGCGAGTGAGGTGAACTCGCCGGTTGCGCTCACCACCTCGATCTCGACACGGCCCTCGCGCACGACAGCCGAGAACTCCTCGCCTTCGGTCCACCGCTGGCTGATCGGCAGCTTGATCCGGTTTTCGATGACACGCTTCAGAAACCGGGCGCCGTAGGCCAGGCTATAGCCGTCCTGGACGAGCTGTTCCACCGCCTCCGGCATGACCCTCAGCGAACGCTCGCTCCGCGCGAGAGACACCTCGATCTTCGCGATCTGCTGCAGGGTGATTTCGCGCACTTCATCCTTCGTCAGCGGGCGGAACAGCACCACGTCGTCGATGCGGTTGCGGAACTCGGGTGAAAAACGCCGCTCGAGCTCACGCATGATCTCCCCCTGGATCTGCTCGACACCCACCTGCCTCGCGAGAAAACCCAGCGGATTGGTCAGCTTGCGGAAATACTCCGAGCCGATATTCGACGTCATGATGACGATGGCGTCGCTCAGGTACACGCGCTTGCCGCGGCCGTCGGTGATCCATCCCTCGTCGAACGCTTGCAGGAAGAGCGTCAGCATCATCGGGCTGGCTTTCTCCACCTCGTCGAGGAGCACCACCGAGTACGGATTGTCCTTCAACTGGTTCGTGAGGACGCCGCCGCGCTCCGATCCGACGATGCCGCGCGGCATGCCGATCAGCTTGTCGACCGCCACCGCGCCATCCTGGAACTCCGACATGTCGACGCGGATCATCTTTTTCTCGTCGCCGAACAGGTAATGTGCGACTGACTTCGCCAGCTCGGTCTTGCCGACGCCCGTCGGCCCCAGGAACAGCAGCACCCCGTCGGGCCTGTCGAACCCGTCCTTCAATGGACCTTTGTTCAGCACCAGCCGTCGCGCCACGGCGTCGATGGCCTCGCGCTGCCCGACGACCCGCTCCCCGAGTGTGGTCTCCATGCCGCGGAACCGGTCGTTCACTTCTCGAAAGACCATGTCCTCCGGAATCCGTGAAATCTTCGAAATGACGTTGACCACGTCGGGGCCGCCCACCTCCCAGCGCCGGTCGATTTCCGCTTTGACGGCGGCGGTATCGAGCCAGCCGATGACCTTGTCGGGCAGCTGGAGGTGCCGCATGTAACGCGGAGACATCTCGAGCGCCGTCTCGATCGCGTCGTCTTTGATCCGGACCGAGTAGTTCCGCTCGAGCCGCGGGCGCAGGTTGTACAGGATGTGACGCGTCTCCTCGATGGTCGGTTCGTTGACATGGACGATGCGGAATCGGCGCGCGAGCGCCTCGTCTTCCTGCATGAACTCTTTGTACTCACTGAGCGTAGTCGCGCCGATGATCCGGACTTCGCCCCGCGCGAGGACTGATTTGAACACGTTCGCCGCGTCCGACGGCGCGCCCAGGGCCGAGCCGGCGCCGATCATGGTGTGCACTTCGTCGATGAACAGCACCAGATTCGGCCGCTCTTTGATC
>JAIVJE010000443.1 GCA_020200195.1 Acidobacteriota bacterium
GGCTCGTCGGATAGATATAGGACGTGAACGGTTTGCCGTCGACGGTCACATCCACCCGCCGGCCGGCCTCGTTAGGCGTGACCTGAATGCGTGGCGTCACGGCCGCCGATGCCGCCCACATCGCTGGTACCATCAGCATGGCGGCGATGATCGCCGCCGCAGTGACTGTCCCGGTGAACTCACGGCATCGTGCCGACATGGCGACCCCTCCCTGGAACATCCGAACGAGCGCTCACTGCGTAGCGCCGGTGAGCCGACGGATCTTGATGTTGCGATACCACACCTGATCCCCGTGGTCCTGCAGAAGGATGTGGCCATTCTGGAGTTTTCCGAATCGTGCGACGTCCTTGAACTTGCTGTCCACAATCGCGGCGCGCAACTCCGGGCTGTCGAGTGTGTAATTGAGCACCCGGGTTCCGTTCAGCCAGTGTTCCACGGCGGGACCCTGCACCACCACACGTCCGTTATTGAACCGGCCCGCAGGCTCGACCTTACGATTCGTGGCGGTCAGCACATCGTAGAGCGACGACGTCTGCCGCTCGGGGCCAATCTTCGCGTCGGCATGACGCTCGTCGTCGATAATCTGGTATTCGTGTCCGATTGCAGAATCCATATCTTCGAGCACGAAGTACTTCACACCGCTGTTGCCCCCTTCCGCGATCCGCCATTCAAACGCCAGTTCGAAGCGATCGAACGTGGCGGCGGAAATCAAGTCGAGCGCGCCGCGGGTGTCCTGCCCGTCCTTGGGCGCGATCGTGAGCAAGCCCTTCTCGACGCGCCAGCGCGTGACGGTCGGGTCCGGCCGCTTGTAGCCGCGCCATCCGTCGAGCGACTTGCCGTCGAACAGCAGCGTCCATCCGGCACGCTGCTCCTCGGCGGTCAGCTGGTTCTGACCCGATGGGGCGGCCGGCTGCGCGGCCCTCGGCTCCGGATCCATCATGGCGAGGAGCGACGCGGCCACCACCGTGGCCAGTGCAGCGCGTAAGAAGTTGAACATCGGTGCCTCAAATCGTGAAATGCAGCGTTCGCTGCAGGTACTCCCGGCTGATGATAGCGCTGTCTTTGGGCGTTCGCGCATTGTCCGGAACCCGGTCCAGCTCGACGACAGCCCAGCCCTGGAACCGGCCCTCGAGCGCCGCGAATACGGCCGGCAGGTCCACCTGGCCTCGTCCCAGCTCGACGAACCTGTAAGAGCGCGACACGTCTCCCGTCGTGCCGGGGATCGGCGTCTCCAGATCTTTGATGTGCATGAACAGCAGGCGGTCCGCGTACTCACGAATCGCTTTCACGAGGTCCCCGCCGCCCATCTGGTAATGCGCAACGTCCAGCACCAGCTTGACGTACCGATGGTCGGTCGCTTCGAGTATGGCGTCGATTTCCTCGGGACGCTCGCCCAAGCTGTTCATGTGATGGTGATATCCGAGAGGGATGCCGAGGTCCGCGGTGCGCTTGCCCAGCTCGGTCATGACGGTGCCGAGCCGCTTGTAGTCCGCCGGTACGACCGGCCGGCCTTTAGGCCGCTCGTCGATGAGTTGCAAGTGCAAACCGCCGACATCACGCACGAATTTCGCGTGGCGTGTGTGTATCTCCGCGTCCTGCTTCTCGACCGCGGGATCGATCCGCACGTTCCCGCTGGACAGCGCCACCATCGTCAACCGACGCTTGACGAGGAGCTCGCGAAGCGCCGCCGGCCGGTCGCCGAATTCCTTGACGGCGGGGGCCCGCAGCTGGATGCCTCTGAAGCCGACCGATGCAACGTCGTCAATCGCCTGGCGGTCGTTGCCGTCCCACGTGATGGCCGCGTAGCCGAATTTGATGTCGCCAGGGGACGCCGCCAGCGGTCGCGACAGCCAGGCTGCCGCTCCAACGGCGCCGGCGAGGAAGCCGCGACGGGAAATCGTCGGTGACATTCGTGCGCTCTATGACGGACGCGGCCGGCTACAGCCGTACGAGGTTGGCGATTTTCCCCGGCTCGTTGCGTTCGATGCTGCGGCGTACACCGATGCCCGTCAGGCACGCCATCGCCCCTGCGTGTGAATCCGGTAACCGCATGTACTCCGGCGCATCCGCCTTCCTGAAGATCAGGTCCCGCAGGCGATCGTCGCCGCCGCCATGGCCACCGACCGGCTTGGGCACCTCGATCGGTACCCGCTTCCCGAAGTTCCTGGTCAGGTGGATTTCGGTCTCGTTTTCCACGGTCCACGGCTGGCGCTCGAAGTCGCGGATTTCCAGCCGTCCTCTCTCGCCGTTGAAGGCCAACCGGTAACCCTCGAACGGCATGGCCGCGTTCAGCGAGTACGTCATCGTCGCGCCGTTCGCGTATTTCACGATGGCCGACATCGTGTCGTAAATATCCACGTCTTCGCGGAACACGCAGCCATCGCGATGATAGCCGTCGACATCCTCCGGCCCGACGTAGAGCTTCATCCGGTTCGCGTTTTTCGTGATGTCGTAATAGAACGGGCACTGACTCTTGTGCGGGCATGGACGGCAGTGCGTAAAGCGGAACGGACCGTTCTTGCCATACACGCGCAGCGCACCCGCTCCGGAGACTTCTACCGGATCGGCGCCCATCCACCAGTTCATCAGGTCGAAGTGGTGGTTGGCTTTGTGCACGAGAAGCGTGCCGCCCTTCGAACGCAGCCGGTGCCACCGGCGAAAGTAGTCGGCGCCATGCTGGACGTCGAGATACCAGCTGAAGTCGGCGGAGATGATGCGCCCGATGTCACCGGCCAGCAGCACCTCCTTGATCTTCTGGTGTTTCGGCGCGTACCGGTAGTTGAAGGTCACGACAATCTTGCGGTTGTTGCGCTTCTCCGCGTCGAGGACCGCCGCACACTGCGGCTCGTCGATGACCATGGGCTTTTCGGTCATGCGTCCATGCCGCGATCCAGGCCCTTGACGATGTAATCCGCATGATAGGCGTCGACCGTCGTCACCATGAGCACGTCGGGCTTCGCGCCCGCACACATCTCGTCGAAGCTCGTGAACGTGGGACATTCGACGCCGATGATCTCCCGCGCCGCCGCGACGCGCTTGTGATTGACGTCGCTCAGCCCGACAAATTCCAGCACGTCCGAGTAGCGCTGCACGAGGGCGCGTCCCCACATCGACGATCCACGGTCGCCGGTCCCGACGATTGCGTACCGGCGCCGGCGCGGCTGCGCGAGACCGAGGGCGTCCAGCGGAAGCACCGAGGCGGCAACGGCGGCAGCGCCCGCTGTCTTCACGAATTCGCGACGGCTCGACAACTCGGACATGAACAACTCCGTTTGAAAGATTTGACTCAAATGCAGGCGAACAACCGCGCGGAATGCGGAGGCATGGCGTTGACGGCGAATTGCCGTCCATGACGGCCGAGATCTTCGCCGGTCCAGAAATCTGTGATTCGGGCGGCGCGCGGCAGCTGGAACGACGTGGACTGCATCTCGTCTCCCCAGTTGAACACCGACACCATGCGCGCCTCTCGCAGCAGCGTCAAGCCGACGCGAAGCGTAGCGTCTTCGAACACCGCGGCGACTCCCGTCGGCGGCAGCAGCTTACGCAGCATCGCAAGCCGCTGCGGCGGCATTGCCGTCAGATCGTCGCCCGACAGCACCATCCCGCCCGATGCGTAGAGCCGTCGCATGAAACTGAAACTCGTCATCGGTGAGCGGTCCCGTCAGGACGACCGCATCTGGATCATTCCACCAGAGCCGGCCATTCTGCCAGTTTCGGCTGAGATTCTGACGCGCGGTCCTCGCCATGCGGTCCCATGTACGCTTGATGTCGTTCGAGCTCCGGGAGCCGTGGATGAGACCCAGCGACGGCCAGATCGGGTGATTGCAGCCGAGGATGAATCCGTCGCCGGCACCCTCGATGATCGCCTGCATGCCGCGCCGGTACGCCTCGATCCGGGTTGCCTGTCGAT
>JAIVJE010000153.1 GCA_020200195.1 Acidobacteriota bacterium
TGGAGTTCAGGATCAGGTGACCGAGACGGATCTCGTCACGGTTGCGCGCGGAGACGGGAGCCGGGTCGTCGAGCCCCGGACCGCAACGGCCAGAACAGATGTCGAGTGGCACGCGTTGTGGGCGGCGCACGCCGGCCTCGACGCGCCTGCTCCGCGCGTGGATTTCACGGCGCGAATCGTCGGCGCGGCGTTCGCCGGCGAACAGCCGAGCCCCGGTTTCGAGATCGCAATCGTCGGATTGCGGAGTAACGGTCTCGTGACCACGCTGACCGTCGAGGATCGGCGTCCACCTCCGGGGATGGCGGCGCAGATAATCGTGACGCCGTTCCACATCGTGACGTTGCCGCGCACTGACGGCGAAGTTCGCTTCGAAAACTCCCGGCCCGACTACCACTCCACAGCGCCCACGCCAACGGCTGCCGCGGAGCCCTCCGCTCCCGCGTCGGCGTCATCCACGGGGCTCGAGCCGACGATCGCGGCGGCGCTGGCCTATCTGGTCGGGCCGTTGTCTGGGTTTCTCGTGCTGCTCGCCGAGCGCAGCAACCGCTTCGTCCGATTTCATGCGTGGCAGGCGATCCTGGGTCTTGGGGGACTCTGGATGATCGCGGCGGCGCTGTACCTCCTCGCCTTCGTCACGCTTTTCGTCTCTGCGACCGGCTTTCGCGTGATGCTTTGGCTGTCGACCATCGCGTGGGTATGCTGGGTCGTCGTCTGGATCGTCTGCCTCGTCAAGGCGTTCACCGGGCAGATGTGGCGGATGCCGCTCGTGGGCCCCTACGCCGAGCGCCGGAGCTCCCTCTAAAACCGTTCACGCGTCCGCAGCGTGGTGATGTGTGCGGCGTGATGCCGGCCGTGCCACGCGTACAGCTGCAACAGCCGGTCGAGCGTCATCGGACCGTTTTGGGGGTGCTGCAGCGGGCGCGCGAAGTCGGCAGGGGCCATCGATTGCAGCAGTGTCACCCAGCGTCGGTGCAGTGCGTCGAGCAGCGTCAGCGAGACCTCGGGAGCCGTGGCGCGTGTGTCGGCGACGTCGGCCCATTCGGCCTCGTCGTACGGCTTGATCGTGGGATTGTCTTCCGTCAGCGCGAGCTTGAATCGCACGTAAGCGTTCATGTGGCTATCGGGGACGTGATGGACCACTTGCCGCACGGTCCATCCGCCCGGGCGGTACGGCGTGTCGAGCTGTCGATCGTTCAGGCCCGAGACCGCCGCGCGCAACGCATCAGGCGCGTCGGCGATCTGGCGGATCCACGTGTCGCGTTTCTCCGGAGTGATGTGGGAATCGAACGTGAACGTGCCGATGGGGAAGCGCAGATCTGAGGTCATGCGCCGATTATAGGTTCCTGTCCGATCCTGCGACGAACCGGACAGGGATTGGACTCTACTGGAACTTCTTCACCCCTTTTGCCATCACCTTGCCGTTGGCGTGGGTAAAGGTTATCGCACTGATGTACAGGTCGGGCTTCACCGGTGAGCGCATCGAGATCTCGATGATCTCTCCGGGGTTGAACGGCTTGGCATACCGCTGCGTGTCGGCCGACACCGCCTTCTGGCTGCGATTGAACCAGTCCTCGTCGACGCGCAGCAACGCGATCGATCCCGAGGACGTGTTCTTGATCTGGAGTTTGGTGACCATGTCGGCACCGACTCGCTTCGATTCCCCTTTGATCACTTCAATGGTCGCAATCCCCTTGACGGGGGCGACCCATTTCGCCTTGGCCGCGGGGGCCTGCGGGGTCGGCGTGGCCGTACGGGTGGCTTGAGGCGTGGCCGTACGTGCGGCTTGAGCCAAAGCGCCGGTCGAAAGGGCGCAGACGAGGATCGTGGCGGCAGGCACGAACGCAGCGCGGTGCATAGCTACCTCCCTCTGGGGGCGGAGACCTGACCGGGGTGTAATGGGAAGGATTATAAACCGTCTACATCTCGCCGTTCCAGTCCTCTGCCTCGAGGCTCGAAGACCGGAAAATCTCGAGATGCCACTTGCCGCCGCCCCAGGGCTCGATGACCTCAGCCGCAACGACGTCGACGAGAATCTCGGCAAACGTCCGGCCTTCGGGATCGCCCTCGAGGTGGTACGCCGGCTCGTCCCAGGAGAAACTCGGATACAGGACCATCGTCAAGAACAGGTCGTACCCGTCGTCGACGACGATGAGCTGACCGCAGGGGCGCTTGAGGGTCGAGTGATAAATGAGGTACTTCTCCGCGCTGTGGGCGCGGATGTAGCGTTTGAGCGCGAACTCGCGCGCGACGATCTCTTCGACCGCGATCTTCTTGTCCCAGCAGTCCCGGCAGTACCGCTCCTCGCCGCGAGGTTCCGAGATCTCCTTCGCGCCGCAGAGCGCGCACCGAGACTGCGCCACCGATTTCCGAGACATGCGGTCTAGTGTAGCAGACCGTCAGCGAACCTCCGCCTCCTGCCGCTGCATCGCCGGGCCGTACATCTCCGCGGCGTACTCCTTGACCATGCGGCGCGCGCTGAAGCGCGGCGTCACCGAGACGATGGCCTGGCGAACGAGAGAGAGCCATCGCCGCGGGATGCCCTGCGCGTCGCGATCGTAGAAGGTCGGCACGACGTCGCGTTCCAGGATCTGGTAGAGCGCGGCGGCATCGGCCGCATCGGCGGCTTCGGGATCCTGCCCCTCCGCGGCGCCGTCGATCAGCCAGCCGTTCTGCCCCGTATACCCTTCCGCCCACCAGCCGTCGCCGATGCTGAGATGCGGCACGCCGTTGATTGAAGCCTTCATCCCGCTCGTGCCGCTCGCCTCGAGCGGCTTGCGCGGATTGTTCAGCCACACGTCGCAGCCCTGCACCAGGAAGTGCGCGACGTGCAGATCGTAGTCGTCCACGAAGGTCACGCGGCCGCCGAACCGCGGGTCGATCGCACGGCGGTACACCTGCTGCAGATGATGCTTGCCCGTTTCATCGGCCGGGTGCGCCTTGCCTGCGAATACGATCTGGACGGGCCTGCGCGCCGCGTTCAGGATGCTCAGGAGCCGTTCGGGATCGTGAAAGATGAGCTCCGGCCGTTTGTAGCCCGTGAAACGCCGCGCATAGCCGATCGTCAGCGCGTTCGGATCGAGGAGTGTGCCGGCCGCCACGACCCGCGCCGCGCTCACGTGCTCCTCTTTCCAACGCCGGCGCGCGCGCTCGCGGACGAATGCGAAGAGATAGTTTCGCAGCGCCTGCCGCGCGTCCCAGAGCACACCGTCGGGGACTTCCAGAATCGGTAACCACGCTGCCGGGTCGTCGTGACGATCGCGCCAGCCGGGGTCGAGGTACTGATCGAACAGTCGGGACATCTCCGACGAGAGCCACGTCGGGACGTGCACGCCATTGGTGATGGCCCGCACCGGCCGCTGATCGACCGGCACGTCGGGCCAGAGCGCGCCCCACATGGTCCGGGTGACCGCCCCGTGCAGCTGGCTTACCGCATTGACCGAGTTGGCGGTTCGCAGCGCAAGCGCTGTCATGTTGAAGAGCGGACCGCTGCCGTTGTCGTAATGGCCCAGCGCCAGAAATGCATCATGGTGAGGCCCGAGCGTTCCCCACGCGCCAGCCAGATGGGTCTCGACGAGACTGAACGGAAACGCGTCGTGGCCCGCGGGGACGGGCGTGTGTGTGGTGAAGATGGTCGTGCGGCGGACGGTCTCCAGCGCCGACTCGAACGATTCGCCCCCGTCGATCAAGTCGCGGATTCGCTGCAGGACCACGAATGCAGCATGTCCCTCGTTCAGGTGCCAGACGGCAGGCGTCGCCCCCATCGCCTTCAGAGCGCGCACGCCGCCGATGCCGAGAATGATCTCCTGCTGGATGCGCGTCTCGCGGTCGCCGCCGTAGAGGCGGGCGGACAGCTCACGATCCCCAACGGCGTTCTCCTCGAGATCCGTGTCGAGCAGATAGAGC
>JAIVJE010000154.1 GCA_020200195.1 Acidobacteriota bacterium
GGATGGCGGCCGCGCGCGCGGCAGCGGGGTCGAGACCGGCCGCGAGGTATTCGCGCACGCGCATCTCGACGTGAAAGGACAGCTCGGCGTCGACTTCGTCTTCAACGCTGCCCCTCCAGACGCGCGACCGCCACGACCGTCCGAACTTCATTGGGCGGGCAGTAACACCTTGGAGACCGCGGAAGCGAACCGCGCCCAGTTTTCGGTTTCCGCCGCCAGGTGCCGGCGCCCTTTCGGGGTAATCCGGTAGAACTTGGCCTTGCGGCCGAGCTCCGACGTGCCCCACTCCGCCTCGATCAGGCCGCGACGCTCCATGCGATAGAGAGCTGGATAAAGCGACCCTTCCTCCACGAGCACAGCGTCATCGGTCGCCTCTTCGAGCCAGCGGGCGATGCCGTATCCATGGCGAATGCCCCGCGACAGGGTCTTGAGGACCAGCGCGTCGAGAGTGCCGTGCAGCATCCCGTTCGGGTCATTTTTTTGCGGCATGCGTCATCCTAGGAGCGTGAAGCCTAGATAGTCAAGGTATTGGACGGATATGGGATGGGAAAGGTTGCGGGCGGTGGAACACGGAGGCGACGGAGGGCACGGAGAAAATCCACTGAGACACGGACCCCGTGCTCCCCGTGTCTCCGTGGTTAGGGTTTCTCCGTGTCCTCCGTCTCCTCCGTTGAACACCGCCAGAAAGACATAAAATATGCCCGTGATTGAGATGACGATCGTCGCCTCACCCGTGGGTCCGCTGACCATCGCCGCGCATCGAGGCCGGCTCTGTCTGTTGCACTTCGGCGAGGCCAGCGACATGGTGGCGACGCAATTGACCAGGTGGTACCAGCGTGAGACTGTCCGATCGTCCGGCGATCCTGCCGGAGCTGTGACCGCGCTGACGCGTTACTTCAGCGGCGACATGGCGGCGCTCGATGGCCTCGAGGTCACGCTGAACGGCACGCCGTTCCAGACGCGCGTCTGGGAAACGCTGCGCTCAGTGAACGCTGGGACGACCGCATCCTACGCGGAGCTTGCCCGCCGGGTGGGCTCACCGGCCGCGGTGCGCGCGGTCGGCGCGGCCAACGGTGCGAATCCCGTGGCGATTGTGCTGCCATGCCACCGGATCATCGGGACCAACGGCAGCCTGACGGGTTACGGCGGGGGACTCGATCGCAAACGGTGGCTACTCGAGCACGAGAAGGTCAGACTGTTCTGAGTTCCACAGGCTCCTTGCTGACGCAGAACCCCTCGCGGTGCGCCCAGCACGTCGGTCCCGGTTCGTGCGTCTCGGTGCGTATCGATTGCACCTGCCCGAGCTGCCACTGCATGAACGCGCGCTGAAGTGTCTGGTTCATCTGCGGATCGCGGGCGCTCGTGCACGGGTAGATCGCCACCATTCCAGCAAATCCGGCGTTGAAGCGATACCCGTCCCTGACGATTCGCAGCACGCTGCCCTTGCCGGCGGCGCCCGTTCCCATGTCGAAGGTCAGCGGCAGCAGCATGCGTCCGCCGTCCTTGAGGGCCTCGAGCCAGGCAGGCAGTGCGTGCGTCGCTCCCGCATTGACGAGGATGGCGTCAGCGGAGACGCCGAGTACGCTGCCGTCTCCCTGGATCACCGTCGTGCCTGGATAACCGGAGAGGTTGTCGCGTGCTCGCGCGGCCAGTTCCGGATCAACTTCGACGGCAGTCACCGACCCGGTCGCGCCCGCAACTTCCGCCAGGATCGCCGAGTAGTACCCCGTGCCGCACCCGATGTGGACGATGGTCTCGCCGGCGACCGGATTCAGATTCTGAATCCAGGCGGCGAGGGTGCCCGGTTGGCCATTGTTCAACACACGCGACTCGTCTATTGCAATCGGGACGTTATGGTAGACGTGTCGCGGATTGTCGTCGGGGCTCGTGTGGTAATTGAAACCGACTCCTGTGCCGTCCATGACGCAGAGCCGCCACGGACCCGGGCCGAGGAACCGTTCACGTGGCACCGACGCGAACGCGTTGACGAGTGGCCCCGGGTCGAGCCCACATGCGGCCTGCAGCTCCTCCGCATAGAACCGCCGTGCGAGCTCGAGCTCGTCCATCGCTGCTACTTTGTGACGATCCGTTAGACGCGCGGTGTCGGTCGACGTGCGGCTTGCGCCTCCTCGAGGCTCCGGAACTTGAAAACGGCTCGCGGGTACGTACGGGGCGAGATGGTCCAGTAGCGTGCGCAATGCCGCAGAAAGCGTTCGAAGGCCTTCTCCGAAGAGGCAGGCGCCCGCGCAGCGTCCATCTCTTCGACCGAGCGGAATTTCTGCACGCGCACTATTCGTCCTCCTTCAGCCCGAACTGTTCGCGCAACGCCGCGGCATCCTGATGATCGATGGGCCGGCCGGTCCCCCGCTTGAGCCGGTACAGCGCCGCCGGTGTGGCAACGGGCACACGAATTCCGTCGACCTCTTTTACTTCTGACGCGACATTCTCGAAACTGGTCACTTCGCCCAGACGCGTGAGGATATCGAAGTAGAGATCTCCGCTGGGGGGGTAGTAGCGGACGGCCGGATAGTCGCCCAGAAGATCCTCGGCGCTGATGTCGTTCACGAGGGGGTCGCCATCGTAAGACTCGCGAAGCGCCGTCCGGAGCCGTTCGATGTTCTCCGGCAGGGCACGGACGAGCAAGTCGACGTCCTCGGTTGCACGCACCAGTCCATGAAAGCCCATTGCGGTCGCGCCAATCAGCACATACTCCAGCCGTGCGGTCTCGAAGGCGCGCAGAATCCGAAGCATCTCGTCGCGATCCACTTGTGTAGTCTACAGCGGTCCACAGCCCAGCATGTTTCAGGAACACTATCCGCCGCTAGTTGTCGCTTACACGGTGGGGCTCGGTGGATGGCTGGTCGCCAGTCGTTTCGCGCCGGGGGTGTGGCCACGCAAGCCGGTCGAAGGTTTTGTGCGTCCCTGGAAGGAGTTTGGGATCGCGCTAGTCGGAGCGATAGGCATTCTAGCAATGGGTCAGTTGTGGACCAGAGGGATCCGCCTGCCCGAGCAGGGGGCCTTCGGCCCGGTCTTTGCCGCGGTCAGCCAAGTCCTGATCTTCGCACCGATTCTCCTCGTGGTGGTGGTTCGCCGGCAGTCGTGGGCCACGGCATGGCCGCGCCGCCGGATCGCGCTGCGACTTCTTGTGGGCCTCGTGCTGGCAGGCCTCGCCATCACCGCATACTCACTCTTGCGAGCGGGAGCTGATGCGCCGTGGGTCCTGTTGAACCGAATCTGGCGCTACGAGCACTTTGACAAGATGGCGCAGGTGTTTCTCGAGGATCTTACGATCGCCATTCTGTTCGTTCGTTTGGCAGGTGCCATCGGGCGCCGCTGGGCGACGGTTGTTGTTGCATGCCTGTTCGCCGCCGGCCACGTTCCAGTGATGGTGTCGCAAGGCGCGACGTGGTTCGAGCTGGCCGGGCTGCTGCGGGACGCCGGACTCGGTGTTGCGGTGATACTCGTCTTGCAGCGGTCGCGCGATGTAGTGTGGTTTTGGTGCATCCACTATTGCCTCGACATGACCCAATTCGCCGGGATCAGTTGGCGCTGGATGAACGACGGTGCGCAGATAGTGAGGGTGACTGCCTAACCTCGCGCTGGAGCCGGCGGCGCGAGGAGCTGTCGCCGAATCGCGCCGCGGCTCAGCGCGATTCGGTTAGCCCTCCAGAGGAACTTCGGTGAGAGACAATCATGAAGGGCTGGGAGGAGTCCATTCCATCGTTTGCAGCCGACGGCGGTCGGTGCGATCATGAGCCGCCGCTGCTGAAACGCCGTCGTTGATATGGCTGTCACTTGTCAAGTAAGCAACGCGTTCCCGTCCTCACCATCGTGATCTCTGTCTCCGTTTCTCAGTCCTCGTTCATCGATCGTTCCGGCGGCACGATGTTCTAGCGACGG
>JAIVJE010000002.1 GCA_020200195.1 Acidobacteriota bacterium
GCGCCGTACCGTCGGACAAGCTCCAAGAAGCCGCGGTCTGGCTCTTGCATCAAGAGCGCCGTGCTCGCGCACGTGCTGCCCCGTGTAATCGCCGCGCGCTCGAAGACCGCCACGGGGATACCCGCGCGCGCGAATACAAAGGCCAGCACACAGCCTGTAAACCCGCCGCCGACGATCGCGACATCGGTCTCAAGGCGGCCGTCAGAAAAACGTCCGGTGTGTTCGATATCCGTCTGAGGCCGGCTGGACCAGTACGTCGATCCGAGATAGAGACGGGCCATATGCTGGACGGTTGAGAGGAAGACACAGTGGAGGCGCCATGAGGCATCCCGACACGACATCTTACTGGATCGATTCGCAATCCCTTCCGGTCTACTCCGCTCTCGATCGCGATCTGGAAGTCGATGTCGCCGTGGTCGGCGGCGGGATCACCGGCATCACGACAGCGTATTTGCTGAAGAGAGCCGGACGCCGTGTTGCGCTTGTCGAGCGGCGGCGGTCGGCGTCCGTGGATACCGGTCACACGACCGCGCACCTGACCTGCGTGACCGACGCGCGGCTGTCCGACCTGGTCGAGCGGTTCGGCCGCGATCACGCGCAGGCTGTCTGGGACGCGGGCCTGGCGGCCATCGCGCAGATCGACGAGCTCGTCACCGGCGAGAACATCCAGTGTGACCTGACCTGGATCCCGGCGTACCTGCACGCCCCGATCTATGAGGCACAGCCGGACGTGGAACAGCTATCGGCGGAGGCGCGAGTCGCGGCGGACCTCGGTTTCGACGCGGAGTATGTCGATCAGGTGCCGTTCGTTGAACGTCCAGGCGTGCGTTTCGACGGTCAGGCCATTTTCCATCCAAGGAAATACCTTCGCGCGCTGCTGGAGGCAATTCCCGGAGACGGGAGCCACGTGTTCGAGTACACCACGGTCGAAGAAGTCTCGGACAAACCGCTATCGGTCGTATGCGGCCCGCACCGCGTGACCTGCGGGCGCGTCGTGCTGGCAACACACACGCCGCTCGTCGGTCGGAGCAGTCTGATCTCGGCCACGCTGTTTCAGACCAAGCTTGCGCTCTACACCACGTACGCGATGGCAGGACGAATCCCGCACAACGTAGCCCCCGCAGGCTCCTACTGGGATACCGCCGACCCGTATAACTATCTGCGCGTCGAACATCGCCACGACTTCGATCTCGTGATTCTGGGCGGCAACGATCACAAGACAGGTCAGGCCGAAGACACGAACGCGTGCTTCGGCCGTCTCGAGAAGACCATCCGGCGTCTGTTTCCGGATGTCGATGTCACGCACCGCTGGTCCGGACAGGTCATCGAAACCCACGACGGACTGCCCTTCATCGGCGAAACCGCGGACGCACAGTTCGCCGCGACCGGTTTTTCCGGGAACGGCATGACGTTCGGTACGCTGGCGGCGATGATGGCGTGCGACTGGTCAACGGGCCGATCGAATCCGTGGCGGGATCTCTTCTCGCCGTCCCGAACCGGACTCCGGGGAGGCGTGTGGGATTACGTGCGCGAGAACAAGGACTACCCGTACTACCTGATCCGAGACCGGTTTGCTGGGGCCGAAGGCAAATCGCTTCGTGCGCTCGGACGTGGCGAGGGCAAGATTCTCGAGCTCGACGGCAAGCGTGTAGCCGCATTCCGCGATCGCGCCGGCACCGTCACGAAGCTTTCTGCGATCTGCACGCACCTGGGGTGCGTGGTCGACTGGAACGTCGCAGAATCCACGTGGGACTGTCCATGCCACGGCTCGCGATTCGACCCACAGGGAAAGGTCATCGCCGGACCGGCCGAGTCACCGCTTAACAGAATCGGTTGATCGGGCGATCAGACGACTGGCGGATCGCATCGGCGATCGGGCGATCGCCGATCACCCGATCGCGACATCACCCGATTCCGTTATCATTGCTTGTCTTGCCCCCCAGAGGGTTGTACGCCTCAACCGTGCTTGCAGCTGTGGCGTTCGTCGCCGGAGCGCTTGCGGCGCAGGCGCCGGCACCTGCCGCACCGTACACCGTCCTGTCACGCGAAGGCCGCAGGCCGCTGCCCGTGCGCGTGGTCAACGGCCAGGAGATGTTTGCGCTCGACGACCTCGCGCGGCTCTTCGACCTCGGTGTCCGCGAAGATGCGCTGGCCGGCGGTCTCATCGTCACCGCCCGGAACCAGACGATTGTGTTGTCGATCGGCCAGGGGCTCGCTTCCATCGGCGGACGGCTGATCTCGCTGCCCGCCGCGCCCGCGCGTGACGGGCGCGCGTGGTTCGTGCCGGTGGACTTCGTGCCGCGCGCGCTGTCGCCCGCCTTGGGAACCCCGCTCGACTTGCGCAAGCCGCCGCGCCTGGTGGTGGTCGGCGACGTACGAGTGCCGCGTGTGGCCGGGCGAATCGAGCGGGTGGAGGGGGCGGCGCGGCTGACGCTCGACGTGTCACCCGCGACTCCGCACACCGTCGCGCAGGATGGACCGCGCGTGGTGGTCAAGTTCGATGCGGACGCGCTCGATCCGGCGTTGCCCACGTCGTCTATGCCCGACCTAATCCAGGCGGTTCGTCCGGGCGAGAGTCCCGCGTCGCTCACCGTCGATCTCGGACCGCGCTTCGGCTCGATGCGCGTCTCCGATCTCCCTGGCGATCGCGGGAGCGGCCGCGTGGTGATCGACATTGCCGGACAGACGACCGAGGGAACACCGGCGCCGCAGGCGCCGCCCCCGACACCAGATGCTCCCCCTTTGCTCGACCTTGCGCCCGCCGGTTCGCTGCGAACCATCGTGATCGACGCCGGCCACGGCGGTGACGAGCACGGGGCGCGCGGCCGCGACGGCACGCTGGAAAAGACCGTCACGCTCGGCGTGGCGCGCCGACTGAAGGCGTCGCTCGAGGCACGCCTCGGCCTGCGGGTGATTCTGACGCGCGACGGCGACGAGAACGTCGGCCTGGACGAGCGCGCGGCGGTCGCCAACAACAACAAGGCCGACATCTTCCTGAGCCTGCACGCCAATGCTTCCGTCCGGCCGTCGGCGGTCGGCGCCGAAGTGTTCTATCTGAGCCTGGAGGAGTACGGCGACGAGGCGCAGAAGGTCGCGCGCGGCGAGAGCGAGGCGCTGCCGGTGTTCGGTGGAGGCACGCGAGACATCGAGGTGATCCTCTGGGAGATGGCGCAGGCGAGGTATATCGAGCAGTCCGCAGCGTTGGCGCAAAATGTCGAGGCCTCGCTGCGCGAACGTGTGCCGATGAGCCCGCGTGCCCTTCAGCAGGCGCCGTTCCGCGTGCTGGTCGGCGCAAACATGCCCGCCGTGCTCGTCGAGATGGGCTTCATCTCGAACCCTGAGCAGGAGAAGCAGCTCTCCTCAGACACGTTTCAGAATGCGGTCGTGCAGGGGCTGGTCGACAGCATCATCCGGTTCCGCGATGCGCATGGTGCGCCGCGGCGGTCGGTGCAACCGGGCACACCGCCCGGAGCCGCCCGGTGAACAACCGCGCGATCGCTGCCGGAGCCATCGCGGTTGTTGCGGCCGTAGGCGCCTGGATTCTCTTCGTCGGGTTGCCAAGCTGGTATGGACCCAAGCCCGCCGCGCCGACTGCCACACCGGCGGCGGCGCCCTCCCCGGTTCCGGAACGCAGGATTACCGCGACGCTCTACTTCGTCTCCGAAGACGGCATGTCACTCGTGGGCGTGCAGCGTGAGATCCCATTCGGTGACCCCATCGTCGAACAGGCGCGCCGGATCGTGGAAGCACAGATCGCTGCCGCTCCGCCCGGGCTCGCCTCGCCCATCCCCAGCGGGACGACGCTGCGGGGGTTGTACTTGAGCGATCGGGGAGACGCGTTCGTCGATCTGAATAGCAGCGCGCGAACCAATCACACCGGGGGCGCCCTCGATGAGCTGTTCACGGTCTATGCGATCGTCGACGCACTTACCGTCAACCTGCCCGCCATCACGCGCGTGCAGATCCTGATCGAGGGACGAGAGGTCGATACGCTGGCGGGCCACGTCGATCTCCGCCATCCTCTCCAGAAAAACCTGAAGTGGGTCCGGACGGAAAAGGAAAAGACATGACACGAACCGACGGGCGCGCCGCCGCACAGCTGCGGCAGACGCGGATGACGCCAGGCTTCTCGCTGCACGCGGAGGGGTCCGTCCTCATCGAGGTGGGAAGAACGCGGGTGATCTGCACCGCGAGCGTCGAAGACCGGGTGCCTCCCTTCCTCCGGAATTCCGGTAAGGGGTGGGTGACGGCGGAGTACGGGATGTTGCCCAGGGCGACGTCGACGCGCACGCAGCGTGAAGCGTCGGCCGGCAAGGTCGGAGGACGGACGCAGGAGATTCAGCGCTTGATCGGCCGATCACTCAGATCCGTGATGCGGCTCAACGAGCTGGGCGAGCGCACCGTCTGGGTGGACTGCGACGTCATCCAGGCGGACGGCGGCACGCGCACGGCCTCGATCACGGGCGGCTTCGTCGCGCTCGTCCTTGCGCTGCAGCACATGCGGGATGCCGGCCAGATCAAATCCATTCCGGTGCAGGATCACGTCGCGGCCACCAGTGTGGGGGTCGTCGACGGCACGCCGTTGCTCGACCTCGCGTACGACGAGGACTCCCGCGCCGAAGTCGACATGAACATCGTGAAGACCGGCGACGGACGTTTCATCGAATTACAGGGGACCGCTGAGGGGCCACCGTTCGAGCGTCATGCGCTCGACAGTCTGATGGAGCTGGCAGACGCCGGGATCCGCGAGCTCGTCGAGATGCAGCGCGCGATCGTCGGCCCCTTGGGGAAATGAAGGGAAATGACGCTGCTCGTCGCGACGACCAATCAGGGCAAGCTCAGGGAAATCGCCGGCATCCTCGAGGGGCTCCCGGTCGATCTCGTTACACTGCGGCAGTACCCGGACATTGCCGAGCCCGAAGAAACGGGTCAGACCTTCGGCGAGAACGCGAGGCTGAAGGCTCTTTACTACGCACGCCACACCGGGCTGCCAAGCGTGGCGGACGATTCCGGCCTCGAGATTGCGGCGCTCGATGGGGCCCCGGGTGTGCACTCGGCTCGATGGCACGGCTCGGACTACGCGCACAAGTTCCGCATGATTCACGAACTGCTGGCGGCGCGCAGCGTCACCGGCAGTCCCGCCAGATTCGTCTGCCACGTCGCGCTCGCGTCCGACGGCCGCATCGAGTACGAAACCGAACAAGAGGTGTGTGGGGAAATTGCCGCGGTGCCGCGCGGGACGCACGGTTTCGGATACGACCCGATCTTCTATTACGCGCCGCTCGGCCGCACGCTCGCCGAAATCGAGCCCCACGAAAAAGCCGCTATCAGTCACAGGGGCAAGGCTTTCGGCGCTCTGCGCGCTCACCTCAGCGCCCACCCTGTCTGGCTCCGCTCGTCCTGACTTCCAACCCTTCCCAGCCCCCATCCGTCCAAGTCAGCCGAGGAACGGACTATGAAAACTCTTGTGTGCGCGGCATGTCTGTTCACGGCCACGGTGGCGATGCCGCCGGCCCAGCAGGAACCGGCGCCGACTCAGATGGGGACGTGGCGCGCCAGGCTACAGGACACGTGGAGCCGGAGGGATGGCGAGCGCTGGACCTCGATTCAGCTCGAGCAGGACCCGACCGCCGGTACGGCATGTCAATCGCCTTCTCCGAGCTCGAAGGCCTCGGGGCGCGCGACGATCGCTGGTCGGCGTCGAACGTCAGCTTCACGGTGCGCCGCGACGCGGGCACGCTTCAGTTTCAGGGCAGCTTCGACAATGGCCGCGGATCGGGGACGTATCGGTTCACCGCCAATCCGGAGTACGTGACCGCCATGCGGCAGCGGGACCGTACGCTCGATGCGGACGATCTACTGCGACTGGCCATTCACGACGTGAGCCGGAGTTTCGTCGCGTCGATCGAGGCGCAGGGCTACCGCAGCACGAGCCTCGATGACCTCGTGCGGATGCGAATTCACGGCGTCGATGGGGAGTACATCGGCGGCCTGCGCCAAGCGGGCTATGACCGCTTGTCCATCGAAGATCTGGTCAAGACACGGATTCATGGCGCGACGCCGCAATACGTCCAGGACATGAAGGCGGCCGGCTTTGCGGGGCTGACCGTGGACGATCTGATCAAGACGCGGATTCACGGCGCGACGCCGCGGTTCATTCAGGACGTGAAGGCCGCCGGTTTCGACAAACTCGACATCGACGACCTCGTGAAGATGCGGATTCATGGCGTGACGCCAGATTTCATCCGCGAGATGCGCGATCTGGGCTATCGCGATCTGCGCATCGAGGAGCTCGTGCAGCTGCGGATCCACGGCGCGTCCCCGACATTCATCACAGAGATGCGTGACCTCGGCTTCAAGGAACTGCCGCTGCGCGACGTCGTGCAGATGCGGATACACGGCGTGACCGCGGCGTTTGTCAAAGACCTGCGCGGTCTCGGCTACAACGATCTCGACGTGGATGACCTCGTCAAGATGCGGATCCACGGCGTCACCCCGCAGTTCATCCGCGAGCTGAAAGAGCTCGGCTACAGCGGTCTGAAGGGCGAGCGCCTCGTGCAGTTCCGGATCCACGGGGTGGACGCCGATTTCATCCGAGACGTGAAAGCCGCGGGCTACAAGGATCTGACTCCGGAAGACCTCATCGACATGAGCATCCACGGCCGGCGCTGGCTGCGCAAGCGCGGATGAGTCGAGCCGGTCTAACCCTGCCCGAACAGGAACTCTAGTGCGACTGGAAGGCGTCCGGCCCAGGCCCGCTCGGAGTGGGTCGCGCCTTCCTCGATCGCCACGCGGAGCCGCCGCGGTCCGAGACCGGCGCGGCGCAGCGTGGATTCGAGACGCAGCACGTTGACCACCGTGTCATGGTTCCAGTCCGGCCGCTGCGTTTCCGCGGTGCCGACTCCTAGATACACACGCGCCGGCCACCTCGCAGCACGACGCGCGCGCCGGAGGAGATAACAGCCGCCGACGTAGAGCGACGGGCTCTCGAGCAGCAGTCGGCCGAACACACCCGGATAGAGCATCGAGGTGTAGAGCGCCGCGACCGCGCCGTACGACGAACCGCCAAAGCCGGTGTTCGACGCTCCCTGCGCAACGGAGTAGCGCCGGGCGATCTTCGGCATCAGCTCCCGCGTGACGAACTCCGCGTAGCGCCGGCCAAGCGGCTCGCGTGCGAAAGGATTCCGGTTGTCAGGGACGGGGAGGTACTCGGAGCCGCGCCGCTGCGTGCCGTGATCGATGCCGACAATCAGGATCGGGGCGATGCGGCCGAGCCGGACGAGCCGTGTGGCCGTTTCCGCCACAGCCCACGTATTGCCCGCAAACGCCCTCGCCGGGTCGAACAGGTTCTGGCCGTCGTTGAGATACAGGACCGGATGTCGAAACGGATCACGCGCACGAAACCCGGGAGGGATCCAGACATCGATGCGCCGCGAGACGCCCAGCGCTTCACTCTGTACTTCGAAGGTGTCCAAAGGAATCGGGTGATCCCCTAGAATCCTGGCCTGAGATTGAACTGCCAGAGCCAGCCGCGGCCCGGACGATCCAGCGGACGGACGTAGTCGATTTCCGCGACGGCGAAGCCGAGCACGTTGATGCGCGCGGCGATGCCCGCACTGAAGACCGGCTCGCGGTCGCCGCCGGCGAACCCGGGCCGTGAGTTGCGGCCCCACGCGATGCCGGCGTCCGCGAAGAGCGCCATTTCGACCGGAATCGGACCGTAGAACCGATCCCCGCCGAATGCCCCCCATAGCGGGAACCGCAGCTCGGCGTTGGCGACCCCGACCCGGCTGCCGATCAGCCGATCGAACGCCGGACATGAACCGTCGGTCTGCACGCCGCACTCGCTGGATTCGAACGATCCCGAGTCATACCCGCGGACCAGCCCCGGATAGCCGAGGAACAGCGTAGGCAGCCGGCCGTCCTCCGCGCTGCTCCCGAACCGGCCGTAGTACAGCCCACGGAATGCGAGGGTGAAGGGCCGGACCGGCATCAGATAGGTGCGGAAATCCCCCAGCACCCCCGTGTAGGTCAGCGAGCCCGAGCTCTGTGAGAGCTCGAGACGATACCGGCTTCCGCGAATCGGGCTGGTCAGGCCGAAGATCGACGTGTCGTAGACGAGCGCAGCACTCGCCTGACCGAGATTGATGTTCGGGAGCGAGGAGAGCGTCTCGGTGTCTTCCGTGAGCTGCTGGCCGGTCGACGGAGAGAACAACCGCGTGGTCACGTCTTCTTTCAGTCCGATCTGGCGCACGCCGCCGGTGACTTCCACCCGCTGCGCGCGGCTGAACGGGTACGCGATCAGACCAGTGAACGATCGATCGACCTGGAGGATTCGGTACTCGCGCTCGAGATAGACCGACTGGCCGCTGACCACGTCAAACCCGGCCTCGAAGCCGCGGGCGACGTAAGGCGTCTGATCGATCACCGCGCCCCAGTTCCAGCGGTGCGCCCGGTTCAGATACAGCAGCGTTCCGCCGAACTCATCGAAGCGGCTCGTGACTTGTGCACCCGTCGCGACCGTGTGATTGCCCAGAATGTCGCTGAACACGAACGACACCCCGCCCGACGCGTATGTGCCGAACGGATCGGCGCCCACGCCCAACATCGGCTGACCCGCGAAGTCGAGGGAGAGCTTCGGTGTGTACGGCGCCGTCGGCAGCGTCGCGGTGCTCGGCGGGAGACCTGCGATCGGATTCTCGAGTGTTGTCGCGATAGGCCCCTCGGCGGTGCGGCGGGGCGGCAACACCCCCGCGTTGCGCGGCAGCTTCACCTGCGCCGATCCCATCAGCATCTCGGGCGAGTCCATCGCATAAATGTTGTACCCGTCGTCTTCGTATGCGCTGAACACGAGTCGCCCCTTGGCTGCGGACAGCGCCGGGCTCAGGGCCGTGATGCCGCTGACGCCCGTGACCAGGTTCGTCACCTGCCGCGCCGGCGTTCCGTCGAGAGTCGCGCGATAGATGTTCGTGATGCCCTGGTGATCCGAGAGGAAATACAGCGCCCGCCCATCCGCGGTCCATTGCGGGCTGATGTTCTTGGCGTTGGCAAAGCCCCCCGCTTCCCGCACTGCGCCGCCCGCGACGTCGATGATCGCGAGCCGGAGCGCACCGGGCTGGAGCGTCTGGAGATTCGTGGTGAAGCGGTCGGTGCTGAACGCGATCTGCCGGCCGTCAGGCGACCACGCCGGATCCAGCTCCGCGTACGCGTCATCGGTCAGGCGCCGCAGACTACCGGCGTTGAGGTCGTATATGAACAGATCGTTGAACCCCCCCGCGAGCGCCGAAAACGCAATCAGCTTTCCATCCGGTGACCACGCTGGATTGAGGATCTCATCCAGTTCCTTGATCCGGATCTCACGGTCGGTCCGTCCTCGATCGACATCGACGAGCGTGAGCGTCGGTTCGCCGCGGCTGATTCCGGGAAACACGAAACGCGTGCCGGTTTGGTCCCAGGCACCGGCCGACGTCAGGAACTGCAGGCTCTCGATGTGCGAGTCAGTTGCCGTGTCGGTGATCTTACGGATGACCTTTCCGGTCCTCGCGTCCGCCAGAAAGAGATCGATCGAGAATAGATCCTTCTCGGAGAAGAACATCACGCGCGAGCCGTCAGGACTCAGCTCCGGGCTGACATTGAGGTCACCGCCGTTCTGTTTCTTGGTGATCAGCGGCTTGCCAAATGCGCCGGCAACTTTGGTGACCTCGGCGATCGGGCGGTACGCCTCGAACTCGGCGGCGTGCCAGTGCTCCGACAGCTCTTTCGTCTTGATCCCGAGGACCTCCTCGATCGCCTGGTCGTAACCGCCGCGGCCGACTGCCGACCGAAGCATGTCGCCGACCGCGCGATCGCCGTAGCGGCCGCCGATGAATGCCCACAGCGCCTGCCCGTAGCGATAGGGAAAGTAGCGTGCGTTATCGAGGTCGTCCACATCAGGCAGTTTTTCGCGTCTCGCGGCCTCACGCATCCACATGGCGGTGTGAGGGTCGACAGGGCCGATCGACAGGTATTCCGCCATGCCTTCGATGAACCACAGCGGCAGCGCGAGCGCGCCTGGTGAGTTCGCGCTGACGTTGGTGTTGGTGATGTCGTATTGAAAGGCGTGCACGAGCTCGTGCCCGAGCACGTGATCGGTCGCCTCCAGCGGTCCCGCGAACGGAAGGACGATGCGGCGTTTGTACGCTTCGGTGACGCCGCCGGTGCCCTCCCCCAGCTCACCGGGAATCGCGTTGGTCTGGCGGAAGTGGGGTCCGCTGGCGTAGAGAATGAGCGGCTGCCGGCCGCGGAGCTCGTGATTCAACAGGCTGGAGAGTCGCGTGTACCACCGCTCTGCCATGCGTGAGGCGAGTCGGACGGCCTGCTCCTCTTCCGGGTAGTAATAGATGTCGAAGTGTTCCGTCTTCAACACCTGAAACTTGAAGTCGCGGTACTGCACTTTGTTTCGGCCGAAGTAGGCGTCCTGGGCCTGGGCGGGTACCGCGAGCGTGGAAAGCACAGCAATAGCGAGGACAATGAGACGCTTGAACGTGCACATGGCTGCCGACCGTGCAACTGATGTGCCTGATGAACGCTCTCGAATGGCTGACGTGAAGGGCGGTCAGCGGTCCTCGATCCAGGCCACGCCTGTCCATTTTGGCGGACCATGCTGTCGCGTTCTGCGCTGAAGGCGCGACCCCGGCAGATCAGCTGTTCACCAGCATCTTCGCGATGTTGGGCAGCCCGGCGCCCTGGTGCAGCCGGTCGCGCCCCAGGTCCGTGCAATTCTCCACCAGCCGCTCCTTGACCCGGTCGCTCTCCCCGATGAACTCCTGACGGACGGACAGGAACGCCGCCAGCGCCCCTGACACGTGGGGCGCCGCCATGCTCGTCCCGCTCATCGCGATGTACAGATCGTCCGGCTCCGTCCATTTCTTTGGAAACCGATGACGGCAGGACAGGATCCGCTCGCCGGGCGCCACGACGTCCGGTTTCTGCCGGCCGTCGGCGGTCGGCCCGCGCGAGGAGAAATACGAGACACCGTAGGTATGCGGGTTCTGCTTGTGAACGGACCCGACCGCGATGGCATCCTGGAGATTCGCCGGGTCCCCGATCGACAGGTCCAGATTGGCGTCGATGTCCCCTTCGAGTGTTTTCAACACCGCGAACCCCTCGTTCCCCGCAGCGATGACGACCAGCACTCCCTGCCTCCACAGGCGACGGAGCTCTTCGCACAGCGGGGTGTGGCCGCAGCCGTACGTGCTCTGATCGAACGGCCCGCCGAGACTCAGGTTGACGCCATGGATGACGAGGCGCCCCGCGCGTTCGTTGGTATCGGCGATGTGGTCGAGCGCCTTGATGATCCAGGCGTCTTCGCCGTTTCCGTCGCCATCCAACACCTTGTAGATGTGCAGGGATGCTTCGGGGGCGACGCCGGACATGACGCGCGCCGGCGCGGTGCCGACGGCCGCGAACTCCTGTCGGCCGGCGATGATGCCGGCGACGTGCGTGCCGTGGCCGTGTTCGTCGGGCGCAGTGCCTTCCGTGACGGCGCGGCCGGTGCAATCGATCTGCGCCACGATGTTGCGGTAGGCACTGAAGTGCGGATGCTCGGGGTTGATACCCGAATCGAGCACGGCCCAGGCGATGCCGCGGCCTGATGCACGGTAGCCGTTATGCGCCGCGCCCGCATGGATCGCGTGGATCGACGTGTCGAGCAGCGCACGCTTCGCCTCGTTGCGCCAGATGCGCCGGACGAGCAGACCCTCCATGCCGAATCGCGATGCCAGATGCTCGGTTTCCAGGCGTGTCAAATCCGCCGCCACGAACCTCCTCATCGTCTGGAGGCGGAGCTCCGCCTCGGTGCGTCGGGAGGCCCGCCGGATCTCGCGGACAAGATCTTTCGAGACGTCGGCGAGCGGCCGTCCAGCGGCCGCCGGATCGACCAGCTCGATGAGCACCGGGTGCCGCGCCTCGCGTGGGGCATTCTCCAGACGCCGCACGAGGTTTCGGGCGATGACGAACGGGGCGACCGGCTGGAACAGATCGAGCTTGACCGCCTCACGCACCGCGCGACGGGCGGCGTCGGTCCGAAGATAGCCGGTGCCCGAGTGCGGATGCGCCGGACTGTCGAGATTGCGAACCTTCTGGTCCACGATCTTTCCCTTCGGGACGAAGTCGTTCGAGAGCGTCTCATCAGCCGCGACGGGATCGGCGTTGTCACAGATGTTGATCCACTCGGACACGCAGGCGGGAAACGCGAGCTTCTTTGTGGCGAGGTGCACCTTCAACAGGTCCTGCACTTCCTGGATGCCGAGGGGTGAACCGATCGTCAGAAAGAGCGGCACCTTGTACTCGCGCGGGTCGAGCGAACACAGCACGTCATACGCGATGATCGATCCCTGGCTGTGTGCGACGACCGCGAACGGCCCGCCGCCGGGCTGGAGCCGCTCGAGGACGCTCTGCCGCATGAGCGCGCGCCGCGCCGGCACGAACAGGTAGTCGTGGACGTCGCGCATGAACGCGCGCGTGAGCTTCCGCGTGATCCATCGGCGGAACGCCGGCGGAAGCGGGAGGATGTAGCCGTGCGCGCCGGTCGCGTGCGGGCCGTCGGTACGCGACGGGGTCTTCGCCTCGAGCGCCTCCGCGAGCCGCACGAGCGTTTGCTGTTCGCCGGCGTCCCTGGTAAGAGCGGCGGCCTCTTCCTCGAGCGAGGTCTGCGCCAGGTGCGCCGCAACGCTCAGCGCGCGGCCCGTCGGCCCTTCCTCGACTTCAGTGGTGTCTCCCGAGCCGCAGGTCGCCGCGACGGGGACCGGGTAATACTCGCGATTCACCCAGTACGCGAGGCGCGTGCGGCCGCCCGCGTCGAATCCAAAGAGCGCCTGGTCCCACTGACATTTCAGAATCGCTTCGGTGGGCTTGTTGCCGATGCCGTGCACGTAGACGACGGTGCGGGCCTTGTCGTCCGCGCCGGCATTGAACGACGCGGCGACGGCATTGATCGCGCGGGCCTGCCGTCGCGTGCGACGCGCTTTCGTGGTGGCGGACGAGCTTGACATAGCGCGACGCGGACGGCGGCTGGCGGGCATGGTTGGCTCCTGTGAAGCGGATCGACAACGGCGCCGATCGATGCCGTGATTCTGGCCACTGGCGTCACGATGTCAACATCAGATTCAGACCGGACAATAAAACGACTGCCCGGCTAACTAATTGACCGTCAGCAAGTAACGGGCGTTGATACGGTTGAGGGTTCGCGTCTTGCACGTACCTCACGCCGGAGGCAGATGCCAGAGGAACAGGACCTTACTCGACAGGCGCACGCGGATGTCGACATCCGTCATGGCGGAGATAGACGACACGCGCACCGCCGTACGAACGGACGCGCTGGACGCGGGCGCCGGCGTCGCGAGCGTCGCCGCCGGAAGCTGCGCTCGCTGATCATGGCCGCCGTCGCGTTGGCGGCACCGCATCAGGCCAAGATGCGGCTCCTCCTCCCCACCGTGCTCCTTCCAACCGTTGCGGTGACGATGAACAGTTTTCGTGCGCTCGAGCCTGAGCGTGCGTACGACGATCTCATTGCCGAGGCTGCGCGCGCCTACTCACTCGATCCCGAACTTATTCGCGCCGTCATGCACGCGGAATCCTCTTTCAATCCTGGCGTGGTCTCGCCCGTCGGAGCACAGGGCCTGATGCAGTTGATGCCGGCGCTCTCCGCGTCGATGGGCATCACCGATCCGTTCGACCCGCGTCAGAACATCATGGGCGGCGCGCGCTACCTGCGCGAGCTGCTCGACCGGCACCGCGGCAACGTCGAGCTCGCGCTGGCGAGCTACAACGCGGGTCCTACGGCTGTCGCCAGGTACAAAGCGATTCCGCCCTTTCCAGAAACGCAGCGGTACGTCAAAAAGATCACGGGGCTGCTGGCGGAGGCAAACGCGGAGACGGCCGATTTGCCGTAGCCGTCAAGAACGACGTCGTCTCTGTGTCTTTTTGAGGGCCACCGCCAGCGCGGCCTGAATAGACGCCAGTGCGTGCCTCTGGTACGTGAGCGACTCTTCGTGGTGCCTGGCGAGACGCGTGTACAACTTGCTGCGAGACGCCAGATCAAGCGCAGCTGTCACTTCTGCGTGCCACTGCTGCGAGTACCGCGCCGAACCAAGGAGCCACATGAATGCGCTGACCCTCGCCCTGCCTGCGGTCCTCGCGGTGTCTGCGATCGCGGCCGCACAGACCCTCGACCTGTCCAGGTATCAAATCGTGGACCTGTCGCACGCGTACGGCGCGAACACGCTGTACTGGCCGACGTCCCCCTCGAAGTTCACGCTTGACCGTCAGGCAAGCGGCCGGACCGAGGGCGGTTTTTTCTACGCCGCGAACAGCCTGAGCACGCCGGAGCACGGCGGCACCCACCTCGACGCGCCGCATCATTTCTCGGAAACCGGCCGCACGACCGAGCAGATCCCGCTCGAGCAGCTCGTCGCACCGGCCGTCGTGATTGACGTGACCGCTCAGACGGCCAAGGATCGCGATTATCGTCTGACGCGCGACGAGGTGCTGCAGTGGGAGAAGGCAAATGGGTCGATCGCGCGCGGGACGATCGTGCTGCTGCGGACCGGCTGGAGCCGTCACTGGCCGGACGCCAAGGCGTATCTCGGAGATGCCACACCCGGCGATGCATCGAAGCTGTCATTTCCGTCCTACGGGGCTGAAGCCGCGCGCCTGCTCGTCGAGGATCGTGGCGTGGCGGCGCTCGGCATCGACACGGCGTCGATCGATTACGGCCGCTCGACCGACTTCCAGGTGCACCGGATCGCCGCCGCCCGCAACGTCCCGGGATTCGAGAATCTCACCAACCTCGATCGGCTGCCCGCGCGCGGCGCGTCCGTCATCGCGCTGCCGATGAAGATCGAAGGAGGCTCGGGAGGGCCGCTACGCGCCGTGGCCCTGGTGCCGCGTTGAGCACTTGACCTGCCTCTCCTACCACTACTTCAGTGGCACGCGAATGGCAGGCTGGAGCGCATGCGTAGAACAGCTCCCGCGACTCTTCTTATGGTCACCGCGACAGCGCTCCTCGGCTTCGGGTACACGGCCCGCCTGGTCGCCCGTCGCCAGACAGAGCGGACCGACAACCAGGCGCGAGACGAGATGCAGGCCGCGCGTGCGCCGGCCGGGGAGACGGCCGCGCAAGCCTCGGGACCCCTGGGCAAGGAATATCTCCACCTCCCGGTGGCGGTGGCTCTAGGTTTCGCCCTGCGTCAACGCGGCATGGGCTGGCGCGCCGGCGTGCCAGTGGCTGCGTCGATCGTGTCGGAGGCCCTCAACCGCGTGGTGACGCACACGCTACACATCAGGGTCGTTCCGCCTGGCCACCCTGAGCGATACAAGGGCAAACCCAGCTTTCCGAGCGGACACGCCCTGGAGACCAGCGCGGTCGCGTTGACGAGCGCTTACGTGCTCGCACGGGAGAAACTCGCGCCGGCGGCTCTCGCGTTTGCAGTCGCCGGACTTCTAGCCGCTGCGTCGTCGGTGGGTCGTCTCTACCTCGATCGCCATTGGGTTAGCGACGCCGTGGGCGGGTCCTTGCTCGGGATAGCGGTGGCCACAGCATGCAGCGCGGCGTATGAGGCTCTTCCGGCACGTGAGGTTACCGCCGCATCTTCTCGAGGACTTCGCCGAGTTTCCTGATCTCCTCGCCGTAGAGCGCCCAGTTGCCCTCCCGCTGCGCCTTGAGGGCGCGCTGGTAGTGAGCTCGGGCCTGCTCCGCGAGCGATCCCGCATCGGGTGATGGCGGTTGCGGACCTTCGACCGGAACGGGTGTCGGTTGACCTTCGACTGCAGGCGGCTGTGGTTGCGGCCGCGCGCCGCCGGGGAAGATGCGCTCGAGCGCCGCGCTCAGCGTCTCCTCCATCACGATATTGTTCTGATACGCGACGATCACGCGCTTGAGCTCCGGAATCTGGCCGCCGGCCGCGCGCAGGTAGAGCGGCCGTATGTAAATAAGCGACTCCTCGATCGGGATCACCAGAAGTGTTCCCTGGATCACTTCCGAACCCTGCTGATTCCACAGCGTGATCTGCGGCGAGATCGCCTGGTCCTGGTTGATGCGCGCCGCCACCTGGCGAGGTCCGAAGATGACGGTCTGCTTGGGGAACTGGAAGACCGCGAGCTTGCCGTAATTGGCGCCATCGCTCCGCGCGACCATCCAGGCCGCCAGGTTGTCCTTGCCACGCGGCGTGAACGGCAGCATCTGGATGTATTCGGCCCCGCTCTCCCCTGGCAGTTTCATGATCGTGTAGTAGGGGTGCATCGGCGTCGGCTTGCCGGCAACGTCGAACGATGGAATCTCCCACTGGTCCTCGCGGTTGTAGAAGACAGCCGGGTTCAACATGTGGAACGTCGCAAACATCGACGCCTGCATCGCGAAGATCTGCTGCGGATAGCGCAGCCGCGTCCGCAGATCTTCAGGCATTGTGTCGAGCGGCTTGAGCAGTCCTGGGAAGATCTTCCCCACGGTCTGTGCAATCGGATCCGACGGATCCACGACGTGGTAGGTCGTCTTGCCGTGATAGGCGTCGATCGTCACCTTGATCGCGTTGCGGATGTAGCTCACGCCGCCGATGGTGGTGGAGTATGGATATCGCTGTGACGCCGTGTAGACGTCCTGCATCCACACCAGCTTGCCTTCGGAGATCGCCAGGTACGGATCCGGATCGTAGGTGAGGAATGGTGCGATCCGTCCGACACGCTCGGCGATGCGACGGTACATCATCACGCGGCTCTCTTCGGTCAGATTCGGCGAGAAGAACGTGTCGGTCGAGCGGAAACGGATCGCGAACATCAGCCGCCGGAAGATGTTCGAGAGCGGCACGCCGCCGTCGCCTTGGTACGCGGCGAACACGTTGTCGTCGCCGCGCGGGTAGTCGAACTCCTCCGTCTTCGTCTTGACGAACACGTGATCGTTCGGCAGTTCGCCGTAATAGACAGCAGGTTGCGTCACTTTGAGGTCCGCTGTGGACACGGGCGGCAGATCCTTGATGAACAGGACCGGCAGGCCTTCCCTCGTGACCTCGTTCACCGGACCAAGCGTCAAGCCGTAACCGTGGGTGAACGTGAGGTGCTCGTTGATCCATGTGCGGCTCGGCAGGCTCCGCGAGTTCAGCTCGCGCGCCGACAGCATGATCTGGCGGTACTGGCCGTTGATCGTGTAGCGGTCGTTGTCCACCGCAACGAAGTCGTAGTACGTGCGGATTTCCTGGATCTGGCTGAACGTGTCGAGTAGCGGGCGATCGTTCCAGAGCGGCACGTTGGCGATCGTCGCCGCGTTGCGCTCGAGGTCCGCACGCGTCAGGTGCGCTTCGCCCGAGAGCGGCCTCTCGGTGACGCCGTCCAGACCGAATGCCGCGCGCGTCGCCTGGATGTTGTGGATGATGAACGGCGTCTCGCGCACCTGTTCGTTCGGCGCGACGACGAAGCGCTGGATGATCGCTGCGTAGGCGCTGCCGCCGAGCGATACGAGGAAGTAGAGCCCTGCCGCCGCGGCGATCGGCCACAGGCGTCCTACCGTCATCGCCTGCCAGACGGCCAGCGCGGCGCTGAGTACCGCGGCGCCGACGAGCACCCACAGCGCCGGCATCCGCGCATTGACGTCGGTGTAGGTCGCACCCGTCACCACGCCGGACGTCGTCGTCAGCAGTTGCGGGATCTGCAGCCACGCGCCGAACGCCAGCACGAGCAGCATCGCCGCGGCGAGCAGTCCGAGATGACGCGTCGCGCGGCGCGAGACGAACACACCGCGTGTGGCGTCGAGCCCGACCTCTTCTCCGAAGATGTACGCGGCAAGCGCCATGACCGCCATCAAAAAGACGACGAAGTACAGGATCCCCTGGACCATCTCGAAGAGCGGCAGCGTGAAGACGTAGAAGCCGATATCGCGCCCGAGGATCGGGTCCGCCTTCCCGAACGGTGTCGCGTTCAGAAAGTACAGCCACGTTTCCCATTGCCCGCCGGCATAGAGCGCCGTGAGCAGCGCAACAAAGCCGGCCGCGGCGAGCGCGAAGGGACGGATCCGCGTCGGATCCATCATGATCGTCCGCGGCCCTTGCGGTGTGTCGATCAGGAACGGACGTGGCCGGAGGGATCGTAGTGCGAGCATCAGGTTGCCCGCCAGCAGCGCGAAGGTGACGACACCGGCGATGACGGTGACGAGTGTCCGGGCCGTCAGCGACCGGAGGAAGACCTGCTCGTAGCCGACCTCCTTGAACCAGAGCCAGTCGGTATAGAACGTCGCGGCGCCCGGGACGCCGGTGAGGAGGAAAATCAGCGCCAGCAGGACGGGCAGCCTTTTTATCGTCATGACGGGTCATGGTACACTCGCACGCCGAAATCAGCCCGTACGATCGTCGCTAGAATGTTGGTGATGTACGGCCTATTGGCGGACGCGGTCCTTGTCATCCACCTTGGGTTTGTGCTGTTCGTCCTGCTTGGCGGGCTGCTCATCCTGAAGTGGCGATGGATTACCTGGGCGCACGTCCCGGCCGCGGCGTGGGTGTGGCTATCGAATTTGGCGGCTGGATCTGCCCGTTGACGCCGCTGGAGAATCACCTGCGCGAGCGGGCTGGCAAAGCAGCCTACAGCGGAGATTTCATCGCGCGCTACCTGCTGCCCGTGCTCTATCCTGAGGGCCTGACTCGCGAGGCGCAGATCGCACTTGGCCTGGCGGCGCTCCTGTTC
>JAIVJE010000444.1:0-1037 GCA_020200195.1 Acidobacteriota bacterium
GGGCAAACTCACGCACGTCCTGAAAGATCGCTTCGAGCAATCGCTGGGGCTCGAGCTTCACATTTTTCTGCACGCACTCCACGATCCGCGACTCTCCGTATTCGTCGCCCGTGGCCGACATCGCCTCGGAGACGCCGTCGCTGAAGACGACCAGCCAGTCGCCGGGCGAGAGCGTCACCGTTTCCTCCTCATACGTGGCGCCTTCGAACAGCCCGACAATGGGACCACCGATCTCCAGCCGCCGGAAGCCGCCGCTGCCGACGACGAGCGGAGGATTGTGTCCAGCATTGCAGTACAGCAGCCGGCCGTCCGGAGACAGAGAGCCATACATCAGGGTGACGAACCGTGACTCGATGCCCCGGCGGTACAACGCGAGGTTCACCCGCGTAATCGTCTGGGACGGCGGATCGCTCGTGGCCGCCTGGGCCGCGAACATTCCCTGCATCATCGCGCTCAACAGCGCCGCGGGGGGCCCTTTGCCGGCGACATCGCCGAGCGCAAAACCGAGCGACCCATCCGACAGATCGACATAGTCGTAGAAATCACCGCCGATGGAGCGACAGGGGAGAGACGCGGCGGCTGCACGGAAGTACGCGCCTGCGCGCGCGGATTTGGGCAGGAGCGCCTGCTGGATCTCCGCCGCGATCCGCATCTCCTGCTCCATCCGCGCTTTTTCCATAGTCTCGCGGTAGAGCCGGGCGTTTTCAATTGCCACGGCCGCCTCGGTCGCGAGCGTCTCGAGCGCGGCGCGGGTCGAGCCGGACATCAACGAACCCTTCTCGCGGCTGTCGAGATAGAGCACGCCGATCCGACGCTCCTCGCCGACCGCCTCCGCCTTGTCGAGATATCGGACCAGCCGCAGCGGTACACAGAGCACGTTTCTGATGCCCAGCGCGACGGTCCCCATGTGGACATTGGCGAGGTCGCCGTCGAGCAGGTCGGCCACGATGCGCGGCTCCCCGGTACGAAACACCTCCTCGGGGATTTTGCGGCTCGTGGCGAAGCTTCCACCCGACAGCGTCGACCGCCCGCGGCCC
>JAIVJE010000444.1:1078-4976 GCA_020200195.1 Acidobacteriota bacterium
GTATAACGAAGTGATTGTTCTCGAGGGCAATCTCGGCATGGTCGCGCGAGACTTCGCTGCCGGCGAGGCGCAAATCGTTCGTTTCGCGCCGGCCGATCTCGAAGTACCCCTTTGAGATGGGCACGATGCGCCGTCCCAACGCATCGGTCACTTCCAGGCGGGCATCGGACATGGAGGCCAGTCTAACGGACCACGGAACCGGGGTTCAACTCAATCGACCGGCCGGGCCCGATCCATAACCTGCGAACCAACCCACTATCCCCTTCGAACGACCCGGAGGATCAACAGCATCACGGCGGCGCCGGCCAGCACACCGGCGACCGTCTGCAGCGGTTCGGGGTCGCTGGCCGTTCGCGCCGCCATGCCCATGTACAACGCCAGCAGCAGTAGCACCGCAACCGCCACGAACGCCGCTAAAGGGCTTCGCCGGCGCTTCAACGCCGCCGGCTGTCGGACCGGATCGGTGGTGGCTGCCCCACAACGGTAACAGACGATGGCCTTGTCGGCTATCTCGATCCCGCAGCTCCGACACTGCATGTGTCCGTATTCTATAGCACCGCCGGAGCGGGCCGCCGCCGGAACAACGGACGGACAGCCGCCATGAGGATCAGCACCAGGCCGAAGGTGCAGACAATCGTCGCGCCGGTAGGCAGGTCGAGGATGAGCGACAGATACACGCCAAGCGCGGACACGATCGTCCCCATCGTCCAGCCAATCGCCAGTCGTCTGCCGATCGTCTCGGCGTACAACATGGCGGCCACTGACGGCACGATGAGGTAACAGAAGACGAGAAGCACGCCGGCAATGGCGACCGATCGGGTAACGACAAAACCGAACGACGCGTAAAATAGAAAGTCCCACAGGCGCAGCGAAACGCCTTCTCGCTCTGCTGCCTCATGGTTCATCGAAATCGCCAGGAACTTACGGCGGAATATGAAATGAAACGCGCCAATAATCGCGTACAGGATCGCGGTTTTCCAGACTTCGTCCCAGGAAACGGCCAGAATGTTACCGACGAGCATGTCCTTGAGGTGCTCTCCTTCGGAAGTAGACTTGCTCATCGCCAGGATCGTTGCGGCGGACGCGACAGCATAGGAGATGCCGATGATGGCTTCCTGGGGAATCCGCGCGCGCCGAACGCGAATCGTGGCAAAAATTGCCGCGCCGATGAAGGTGAACGCGAGGCTGACCCAATAGACCGCCGGTGCATGCGGATCTCCACCGGACAGCGGCAGCAGAAGCGCGATGGTCGACCCGAAGGCGGCGATCTGCGCGAGCGACAGATCCACGAAGATTACGCCGCGCTCGACCACGTGTACCCCCAGATACGCGTGGATTCCCGCGATCACCAGGCTCGCGACGAACGGCGCGGCGAGGAACGAAACAATGGTCATGTCCATGACGCTTACTTCGCTCCGGTCTCGTTGATCGCGCTTACCACCTTATTCACGTTGTAGTCGAACAGCGTCAAGTAGTCCGTCACCTCCCTGGCGCCACCCACAGAGGGGGCGAGCACGACCACGCGCGCGCCCGTTTCGCGCCCAATTGAGTTGGGAGTCTTCGAGTCGAAATACGGCTCCATAATGATCAACTTGATCTGCTGCCGCTTCATCTCCCGAATGAGCTCCACGGTATGGGATGGTGAAGGCGGAATGCCCGGTTTCGGTTCCACATAGCCAACGACGTCCAGTCCGAACTGCTCGGTGAAGTTTGGCCACGATCGATGGTACGTGACGACCTTGGTACCCTTGTACGGCGCCATCGCGGCGCTCCATCGCTTTTCCCCCTCCGCCAGCCGCCTGTCGAAATCGGCGTACCTCTGCGCGAAATATCCGGCGTCTGCGGGGTTGATCTCCGCGAGCTTCTTCTGAATCGCCTGAGCTATCCGCCGCCCGTTCTCCGGACTCAGCCAGTAATGCGGGTTTCCCTGAGGGTGGACGTCGCCCATGGCGCGCGTGATCTGGCCGGTCGGGATCTCGAGGATGTGCGCCGTCAGCGAGGCGTCGAGGTACCGGTCGGCGTTCGGCTGGATCCGCGGATTCCGTGCCTGGGTGATCAGCGGCGGCAGCCACCCGACTTCCAGTTCGCGACCGACCACGACGAGCAGGTCGGCGCCATGGAGCTTCAGAATGAAGCTCGGTTTTGGCTCCACGAAGTGTGGGTCCTGGTAGCCTTTCGCCAGCGAGTCGACCTGAACCTTGTCACCGCCGACCTCTTTCACTAGCGATTCGAGATCTTGCGTGGTCGTCACAACTTTTGTTACCGCGCGCGCATCGGCGGTGGCGCCGCAGAGCACCGCGGCCAGGAAGGCGGCAATGTACGGGACTTTTCTCATGAGTCTCACCTTTGTTCCGATCAGAACACGTGGGCGCCGTGGGCGCCGATGGAAAACAGGAACTGGAACAGGAACTCGTTCGCCGTCGATCCTTCGGCATACCGAAGCCGGCGGTACTGGCCTCGCAACTGGCTGAATTCGCTGGGCCAGAAGGTCACCAGGAAGGAACCGCCTTTGTCGACCAGCGATGAATCGGCTGCCCGCTCCGACCAGTCGTACCGCGCCCCGGCAAACCAGCGTCGAGCAAATTGATAGTCGCCGCTGGCGTACATCCCAAACGCGGACACGTCCTCGCGATCGCGCCGGCGCCGAGGACCCTCCTCCTGCTCGCGCTTGCTCCAGAAGAGCTCCGTCCGGCCCAGGAACCGGCGGTAAATCGCGCGGCGCAGCGGGCGATATCGGAACGTCGCGTCGACGGCGAAGAGACGGGTCGAGAAGTCGGACCCGACGTCGTTGTGGCCGCCCGCGATTGACGCGCCGATATCGAGGTTGCTCGACTCGGTGACGTCGCGGTAGCCGCGCAGGCGACCAACCCAGCTGACGTCGCGGCGCCTGTGCGACGCGAACACGCCCGAGTCCCCCTGATAGACCTCGCCGGTCGCCTCGAGGAACAGGACAGGGTTGAGGATCAACTTCGACACGGAGATGCCGGAGTCCGCAAGACCCTCCTCGCCGCCGAGCAGGTTCTGCGCCGCAATCGGACGATCGACCCACGGCAGATTGTGCGCGTGCAGTGTGTTCACCTTCCCGACCTGCTGCTTCAGTTTGCCGACCTTCGCCAGCAGCCCGCCGGGCAGCGAGGTGAACGTGATGAACCCTTCCTCGATCTCGACCCCTTCAGGCGAGAACGCGAGGAAGAAGTCCGCGCGCGCATACGGATCCACAACAGCCTGAAGCGCCGCTTCGGCCTCATCCATCGCGAACGCCGGCGCCGGATCGATGTCGTTCTTTCCCGCCGCACCAAGGAAATTCCCGATAACCGCGATATCAGGGTTGAATATTTTCGACAGCGCGCTCACGTTTCCGTAGACCGGAAGCGACCCCTGAGGTCCCCCGGCGCCTGCCGCCCCCGCCGGTACGGACACTTCTGCGGGAGCGCCGACGGCGGCCGGCGGCGCGGCGGCCGGCGGCGCGGCGGGTACGGCGGCCGGCGGCGCAGCGGGCGTGACGCCAGGCGGCGGCGGCGCTTCACCAGCACCCAACTTGGCTTCGAGCGCCGCGAGGCGCGCACCGTACGAGTCGCGGATTGCTTCGAACTCTCGCCGCAGCCGGTCGAGCTCTTCACGAATCTGTTGCGCGCCCGGCTGTTGCCCGGGATCCTGCGCGACAGGAGCGGGTGTCGCCGCCGCGGACTGGGCGAACAGAGCCGGAGCGGGCCCGAGTGTAAGGACGGCGAACCCGGCGCAGACGCGCAGGCGTCGCAGCGACGTGGATGAAACCAACACGATCACCTCCTTGCCCATGAAGGGCTGCATGGCTAGACGCCCAGCAGACTGCGCCGCGGGCCCGCGCGGGCACTCGGCACTGGGCACTGGGCACTAATCACCGAGGGTCGTTCTGAGA
>JAIVJE010000155.1 GCA_020200195.1 Acidobacteriota bacterium
ACGCGAGGCCCGCCTGTATCGCGTACGCGGCGGCGTTCGCCCAGGCCGCACCGAGGAGGCCGTAACGCGGGATCAACAGGAAGTTCAGCCCCACGTTGGCGGCTGCCGCGGCAATGGTCGATGCCGGGTAGTACGCGGTGTGCTTCGTGATGTTCAATCCAATGGAGGTCAACAGGTAAAAGCCCTGCAGCAGCACGCCCACTGCGGTCCACGCCACGACGTCGGCTCCCGCAGCGTATTCCTCGCCTGCCATGGCAACGAGGAGGTCGCCGCCAACCGCGGCGAGTCCCGCCGTCAACAGCGCGAGCACCGCCATGACGTACACGGTGACGGTGCTGAACAGGCGCGGCGCGTCGGCGCCCCGCGCGTTGTCGTAATAGAACGGCGCCCAGGCAGACTCGAACGCACTGAGAAACAGTTTCTGGATCAAGCCGAACGTCACGCCCATCGAATAGACTCCGACGTCGGCCAGGGGGCGGAACATCTGCAGGATAAACCGGTCGGCCACCGCGACGACCTGCTGGGCGATCGCGTGGGGCACTCGCGGAAGGCCGAACGCGAGGGATTCCGCCAGGACTCGGCGCGAGAACATCGGGCGGATGAGCGGCATGAAGCGCGGAAGCAGCACGAGCATGACACCGGCCGTCACGGCAAGATCGGCGAGTACCGCTCCGAGGACGCCGTAACCCATACCGACGATGAGCACGATCCTCAGGGCGAACGTGAATATGGAGCGCGCCAGGGTCAGCAAACTGAACTCGGTCGTGCGTTTCTCCATCCGCAACAGATGGAACGGCAGGAACGTGAACCCGATGGCGAACGTGTTCAGCAGCACGAGCCGCAGTGCTAGAACGTGTCGTGGGCCGTTGAAGAGATACACAGCCAGCGCCGGCGAGAGGGCGAGCGAGAGCACGAGGAGGGCGCCGTTGAGGGCGAGGAGAAAGAAGAAAATCGTGCTCGCCAGCCGCTGCCGCCCGGCCTGATCCTCGCAGTCGTAGTAGAACCGCATGAACGAACCGTCGAGTCCGCATCGGAAAAAGATCTTCGCGACCACTTCGACGCCGCCGAGAAGCGCGAGAACACCGTAGTCGTCGCGCGTCAGATACCGGACATAAACGGGCAGCAGCAGAAAATTGACCACCGACACGGCGACGTCGCCGAGCCCGTAGATCGCGAGGTCCCTGGATAAGCTTCGGATTCTGTGACGCAAGACGGGCGCTCAGTGTTTTCTGAACGTGAGCACGTTCAGGAAACACCATCCGGGCACCGGAAGCAGGCGTGACAGCCATCGGTGCAGCGGCAACAACGCGCGTGGATTGCGCCTGATCGCGCGTGTCAGCACCGGGACGGTGGGAAAAATGCCGCGGCGCCGGATCAGGGCGAAACCAGCGCGCGTCGCGAGATCGACGTACTCGGCGACCGGTCGATCTCCCGGATGCTTGGACTCGGAGGCCGTGCGAATGAGGCGGCCGAGCAGCAGGAAATGGATCCGCGACTGCAGATGCGCGAGGTTAGGGACCGAGACGAGCAGCTCGCCGCCGGGCTTCAGCACGCGGTGCAGCTCCGCAAGGGCCACAGGCTGCTCGTCGAACGGCAGGTGCTCGAGGACGTCGAGGCAGAGCGCGCGGTCGAAGGAACCATCGCCGTACGGCAGCGCGGTAATCGATCCGCTGCGCACTCGCGGCGATCCGTAGTTCGCGTCCAGACCTTCGATCGCGAGCCGGTTCGCATACTCCTCGACGAGCACGCCTTCTCCGCACCCCGCGTCGAGCACGCGAGTCGCCGGTGGCAGCTGGTCGAGCCAGGCGCGCACGGCGGCGAGCTTTGCAACGTAGGTGGGGTAGTAGTCCCAGGAAGGATCGGGCGCGCGGTGATAGTCACCGCGCGCAGCGTATTCGCCGCGACGCAGCACCGGCGGGCTTGCGCTCATGTGCTGACGATTCTAGCGTATGGGCCGCGTGCGGGCCCTCGCGTTACTGGCCTCCGCCGGGTCGGGTCGGAGGGACGGGCGGACGACCGTTCGGCGGGCTATACGGGTTGCCCGGGACGCCTGTTGGCGGCGCCGCCGGCAGCATGCCAGGGCGGGGCGCGGTCAGCACCGGCGGAGTCTGACCGGCGCCGCCCGGCGGCACGACTCCTGGCATCTGCTGCGGACCCGGCTGCATGGCTCCGGGAGGCAGAATACCTGGCGCAGCGGCGACGCCCTGCTCGCCCGGCGCCTGCGTCTCATCGTCATCGACCGGCACGGGCATCGGCTGCGGCATCGGCCGGTTGAACGCGGGCGGCTGCGAAAAGCTGGCGCTGACGACCGGGGGCCGGCTCGTCGGAAGGATCATGACGCGGTCGTACACGGATGCGCCGGGCACGGCCTCGGCGCGCTGCGCCACCATGTAACCGGCCACAGAGCGCAGCAGGATTTCGAGCGCCTGCTTTTCCGGAATGTCCACGAGTTCGAGCGTCACCGGAGGACCCGCGAGTTTGTCGCCGTTGATGATGCGCGTCTGGCCGATGCGCGCCCACTCCGCGAGGATCTGACGCAGCGGAACATCCTGCGCCACGAGCGACACTCGCCCGTTCGCCATCGACAGCTTCAGGTCCTGGGCTCCCGCCGCCGACGAGACGGTAAGGATGATGGCAGCCGCAAGCGCGCAGCGAAACGTGTGGTGCATGGTCTGTTCTCCGGGGACGGTCTATTCAGTATACGCCTGATAGGACGACGGATCGAGCCCGTCAGGTCAGCTTGGTAATCCAGAGCGGCGAGTCTTTGCGGGGGAGGTCGCACGCGCGGCAGATATCAGGCCCGCCACTCTTGAGGTGGAGGCGCCGCGCCTCCAGATATGGTTCGGCGTTCCAGACGTCCTGAATGGTCGAGGTGTTCAGGTCGCCAAGCACGTGCCGGCCGTCGAAGTCGGCGCAGCACAGCGATACCCGGCCGTCCCACAACACCGTAAAAGTAAGCCACGGGCGATAGCAGGGGTTTGCCCAGCTCGGCGCGCAACCTGACAATCCGCTCGATGTTGGCGATCACCTTGTCGTAGTTGAGACCGAGTCGGGTGGACTCGAATACCTCGCGTCCGCCGGCGTCGACGCTGATGTTGATCGCATCGAGGCCCGCCTCGATCATCGCCCGCGCGACCGATTCGGTAATCAGCGAGCCATTGCTGATCATCCCGACTTCGCGGATACCCTTCTGCTTTGCGTAGGCGATTTTCTCCACGAGCCGGCGGTCCATGAACGCTTCCCCGTAGTTGTGCATGCGCACGTGGGTGATGCCCAGCTCGGCGCACTCGTCCACGACCTTGCGAAACAGCTCGAAGCTCATGACCCCCTGCACGCGATGCATCTCGTCTCTGGGGCAGAACACGCACTTCGCGTTGCACAAGTTCGTGCTCTCAATCTGGACGATCTCGGGGAGGATGGGCGAGCGTTCACGCCCCGTGGCCAGCATCAGCCGCCGGATGGGCTTGGCCTGCTTCCGCAGCACGGTTTCGACCGCGTGACGGGTGCGCGCTTTGAGCTTGAGCGATGACGTCATGCTTGCTGCAGGCGGAAATGCTCCAGGATGCGACCCAGGATCTCGTCGAGCTCAACGGTCGGCGCATAGCCGATCAGCGCGGTGATTTTCGAGATGTCCGGCACCCGGCGCGGCATGTCCTCGAACCCGGCCTCGTACGCCTGGTCGTAGGGGATCCGAACGATCTCGGAGGTGCTTCCGGCCACGGCTTTGATTTTCTCGGCGAGGGCCCCGATCGTGATTTCGTTCTCGTTGCCGATGTTGAAGACCTGGCCGATCGCCCGGGGGTCGTTGATCAAGGCTACCATGGCCCGCACGACGTCGCCGACGTAGGTAAAGCTGCGCGACTGGCTGCCGTCGCCGAATACCGTGATCGGCTGCCCCGCAAGCGCCTGCCGGACGAAGCTCGGGATCACCATGCCGTACTGCCCGGTCTGTCGCGGTCCCACGGTATTGAATAGCCGTACGATAATCACCGGCAGCCTACGCTCCTTCCAGTACGCCAGCGCCAGGAACTCATCGATCATCTTGCTGCACGCGTACGCCCAGCGGTGCTTCGACGTGGGACCGAGCACGAGGTCCGCGTCCTCGCGAAAGGGCACATCGGCGCTCTTTCCGTACACCTCGGACGTCGACGCAATCATCACCAGCTTTTTCTTCGTGTTCGCGTGTTTGAGGACCACTTCCGTGCCGTGGACGTTCGTCTCGATCGTATGCACCGGAGACTCGACGATGAGCCGCACGCCCACGGCGGCGGCGAGATGCACGACGACGTCACAGCGGTCGATGAGCTCTGCAAGGAGCGGTTCGTTGGTGACGCTGTCAATCGTGTAGTGGAACTTCGGGTCGTCCCTGAGGTGGAGGATGTTGTCGATCGAGCCAGTGGACAGGTTGTCGAGAACGAAGACGTCATCACCACGCGCCAGCAGCGCTTCCGAAAGATGGGACCCGACGAAACCTGCCCCCCCGGTGATCAACACCCGCATCTGTGCCTGTCTCCACGGCCACCGGTCCCGGGCCTCAGGGCGAGCACAGCATCAGCCGCGCGTTCGGCGGCATCGCCTGCCGACGCGATGCCGAAGCGGCCGAGAAACTCCCGGCTATGCTCCTCGAGATGCTGGCGAAACTCCTCATTGTACAGGATTTGTCGGAGCATCGCCTCGACCTCGTGCCCGGCGGCTCCGGCCATGACGCCTGCCTCGACGAACGGGCTGAGATTGTTGGGAAGGCCAATGACCAGCGCAGGAACGCCGAGCACCGCCGCGTCGAGCGCGACGGTGGAGTTCACCGTGACCACAGCACGGCTCGCGAGTATCAGCGGCCCGAGCGGCGCCGCCGGTCCCAGGATGCGGACGTTCGGATGGCCTTTCGCCGCCTCGCCGTAGGCCTCCGCCGTTTCCGCAGGGTGGCTCTTGATCGCGACCTGAACGTCCGGCATGCTTCCTGCCGCCGCGAGCAGCGCAGGCAGAGCCGCGCGCGCCTCCTTGTATTTGGTCACCACCAGGACGAGCGGCTGTCCGCCCGTGGCGCCGGCCATGGTGCGGGCGTCGGCGACCGCTTCCGGCCTAAGAGTCCGCATGGTTTCGACCAGAGCATCGAGCCGAGGGCTGCCCGTCACGCAGAGCGCGTCGCGCGGGAATCGACCAGCGGACGCGAGGTGACGCGCCGCATAGTCGTCGAACAGGAGCGTCAACGAGGGCCGCGGGAAACCGAGCTCGTCAGGCCGTTCCCGATCCGGCTCCATTTCATCCGGCTCGTGGAGGTAATTCAGCCAGTGGCGGTAGATGAAGCCATGCTGTAACCCGGCGGTGGGAATCTTCCGTCGCCGGCACTCGAGCACAAGGGCGCGCCCCCATCCTCCGGCCTCCGCGTAGGTGACCGCCACCGCCGGCCGCAGCGCGTCGAGCGTCGCGCCAGCCTCGTCCATTGCCCTCGCCGACCACGGCCACTGGAGGAGGGCGATGCCGTTCAATTCCTCCAGTACGATCGGCCAGCAATCCGCTCCGCGAATCATCGACAACTGTCGAAGGTCGTTGCTCCCATGAAGCGCGCGGCGAAACAGATGGCGGATGCGCCAGAGGTCACGTGAACCTTTCAAGTCCGCCAGCGAAGCAAAGTGTTCGATCGGTTCCGCACCCGGCCCTCCGCTCCCTCGCAAGGGATGCCACCAGCGTCTGCCTCGGAAATTCTCCGGAGGGCCGATCCCGACATAGCGAACGGCGTTCGAGCTCACGCGGCGCTCGAGGGCGGCGAGGACGGGACCTATGTAGGACTCGGCGCTTCCGTCCGTGCCGTCGCTGCGCCAGAACGCGCGATGGACGAACGCAGCGACTTCGACGGTCCCTGACTGACTCGACACGGCACGCGCCCGCAACCGCGAGCCAACCGCCGCCGCCATCAGCCACGAGCCTCGCACGTCGAGAGCCCAGCGGCGCGCCAGCCGGCCGCGTCCAAATCCCGAACTTCCCCGGTATCGAATCTGACGCGCGCCTGCGACCTGGGGGGCGAGCCCGCGCGCCAGCCGGTTGCCCCGGACGAATCGCAGTTCCAGCGGCCGCTCCCGCTCGACCAGCGTCTCGAGGGCGGCCAGCGTACGGAACAGCCCCAGAATCATCTCTTGCTTGTGCAGGTACAACTCCGCAAACCACCAGAGCGAGTCACCGCGATATGCGAAGCGGCGGCGCAGCGGCGCTCCGTCCACGCGCGCCAGGCGTACCCGCTTGATCCACGCGTTGCTGTCGAGGCGCGCAATCTCCTCCAACGAGGCGTCGAGATAGGCGGACAGTTCGACGCGGCGCGGGCCCGTGCCGCTGTCGACGTCGAAGGCAGCGTCGATCATGGGCGGCGTCCTGCCACGCTGTCGAGCACTGACATCGCGGCATCCGCCACGGCATCAACGGACACCAGTGCGAGGCAATCCGGAATGTGTCCTCGGCAGCGCTCCGGCGGAAGGCGAATGCGGTTGCACGGGCTACAGGGAAGGTCGACCCGGACCACCCGGTCGAGCGGATTTCGCGGAGCATAACGAGCCGGAGTGGAGGGTCCGAACACCGCAACGACAGGCGTTTGCATCGTCGCCGCGAGATGCATGGGTCCGGTATCCCCGGTGACGAAGAGGTCCAGTCGCTGCAGCACAGCAGCGAGCTCGAGCAAGTCCAGGTCACCGGACGCATCCACGACACGGTTCAGCGGCAGTCCTTCTTTGACCCGC
>JAIVJE010000445.1 GCA_020200195.1 Acidobacteriota bacterium
ATCGAGCTGCTCCATCGGTCGGGACTCTACGTCGTCGGCGGTATCATCGTGGGAAATCCGGGCGACACGCGCGAATCCATACAGACCAACCTGGACTTCGCCCGCCGGTACGTGGACTGGCCGTACATCCAGCATCCGACACCCTATCCGGGGACGCCGATGACGAACGAATTCCGGCGCCGTGGCCTCGTCGTGAGCGATCGGGCGGAGGAGTACGACGGTACGACCGCGGTCGTGAGGAGCGAACACCTCGCGGCCGAGGAGATCGAGTTCATGCGCTGGAGCGCGGAACGGTGGATGAAGGTGCGGCACCTGCCGGCGGTGCTCAGACACTACCCGTCGTTCGTGCTGCAGCACGCGCCGCGCATGCTGGCGCATACGTTCCGTGGCAGCACGTGGCGTTCGGTGGTGGGGCTGGAAAGCACGCGCACGGTCTTCACACGCTACAAAGCCATCCGCCGCGCAGAGCGCGAGTACCTACGTCCGGAGGCGGCGCGCCGCGACCCTCTGACGCAGCAGACTGCGCATTAAGCTGATTACGGGAGGCAGTGCACGCGGTGTGCCTTTCAGTGGCGGCACGGCGAGTCAAACGCGACGCCAGCTGGCCACCAGCGCGAACGGCAGGACAAGCGCAGCCACTGCGAGCAGCACTACTGCGACAAGGCCGCCCGTCAAGACCCCGGGATCAATGATCGCGGGCGAGCTGTGCCTGACCATTCCTCGGGCTGAGGCAGATGGCCTCGGATGCGCGCTCGGAGGGCCCGTACCCAATCACCAGCGCATTGTATTGGTCGTAGACCAACTCAAAGGCACCCGGCAGCCGTTTCCGCATCTTCGAGAGGATCACGCGCGCGCGTGAGGCGATTTCGGGTGTGTAGCGCGCGATGCATTCGGCGAGTTGGGCGCTCGAAGACTTGCTTACCACTCGACCGGTCCTGGTGGCGACCATGCCTGAAGGTCCTACCGACGCCACGCCGGGCGCCACAGCTTTCGACTACTTGCGCGGCTCGTCGGGTGCACCGTGAGGCTCACCCTCGTCTGAGACTCGGAACTCACCGGCCTCGGCGGCCTTCAGGAGCGAACGCGCCTGTTCGGCGTCAGTGTCGGCGACGAAGATCTCCACTGCGCCGAGTCCATCGAGTGTGAGTCCGTGCGTATGTCGCAGCGATTCACCACGCACGACCGTCGCGATGCCGGCTGCCTCCAGAAAAACCTCCGAGTACCCGAGGGCGCTACGCGCACGGTGGCTGGTTTCATTTTGCAGCAACGCGTCGGAGCCCATCTCCGTGCAACCGCGGGACAACACCCACTGTTCGGCGGCATCAATCAACTTCCTGCCGACCCCACGTTCACGGTGCGAGGGTTCGACGTACCATCCTTCAATGTAGCCAACCGGACGCGCGGTGCACCCTTCTGCCCAGTCGCGAAGTGCCACCTCGGCGAACCCAACGAGCTGGCCATCCGGATCAGCCGCAACCAGCACCGCGTTTCGCTCTGAGTCCGCGAGAATCTCGATCTGCTCGCGTGTCAGTTCATCCCGCGAGGAATCCGGCCAGAGACATTCCCGGAGCCGAAGCCACGTGGCATGTTCGTCGGAGCGGAGCGTGCGGATCTCCATCGTGTTCTTCGGCTGGCCGACGCATCTCGATGAGCCGCGGCGCACACGCGAGAGTGTGTCGCCGCCGAGGACGACATCGCGTTAGCCGGCTTGGTGACCGGCGTGCGATCGGTCCGCCCAACCGCGAGCCATCCTCATGAGATCGGCATGGAGTAGCGGCCAGTCATGTAGCGTCGCTGGAGCAAAGTCGGCACCGTTGGGCCATACGAGAGTTCCCACTTCCGGGTCCAGGATCACAGCATTGAACGTCCTGAGATCCTGCAGCGCACAAACAGCCTGATGGATTTCGGCCCAAGCCTCGACCAAACGCTGTTGCGTTCGAGGAAGACTGCCTCCGATGCACTCCACTGGCTGAATCGCAAACACCGCCGCGGCGCTCTGATAGTACGCGTAAAAGTGCGGCGGTGATTGTAGCCCTACGTCGTTCCGATACTCAGAAGAATGAACGGCTGCGATGGCAGGAATAGGCTTGAGGCGGAAATGAGCATTTCGGCGACTACCCACCGCGGGCACGTGCACAGCACCGCACCCTGCACCCATGCACCTTGCACGTGCACCACTCTGTATCTGCATCTACATCGCCGCTCGATAGATCTCGAGCGCACCGGTTTCGTCGAACGGCCGGGGGTTGAAGGTGCCCGTCCATTGTGCCGCAGCGTCCCGCGCGAGATCAGGGAGCGCTCCCGCATCGACACCGCTGCCGGCGAGCCTGGTCGGAAGGTCACCTGCGGCCCTCAACCCCTCGAGCCAGCGGGCCAGCGTTTCGCACGCATCCCGTTCGTTGACGCCGATCAGCGCTCCGTACAGGTCGCCGGCGACGGTTCCGTTCCACCGGACGACGTGGGGAAGGAGGATAGCGAGGGCGAGCCCGTGAGTGAGGCCGAACCGCGCGGTGAGCGGGTTCGCGCACGCGTGGGCCGCGCCGAGCATCGACTGTTCGATCGCCATGCCCGCGAAGTGGGCACCGAGCTGCATCGCCGCCCGCGCTTCGAGGTCCTCGGGATGCGCGAGGACGCGCGCGAAGTTGTCGCTCAGCAGCCGCCAGGACTGCTGCGAAAACGCCGCAGACAATGCCGTGCGCTTCACGGTCACTGCGGTTTCCACCGCGTGCGCGATCGCGTCGAAACCGGCCATGGCCGTCACCGCCCGGGGCGCCGTTCGCGTGAGGACGGGATCGAGGATTGCGACCCTGAACGCCCCGCTCGGATCTCCACACGCCATCTTCACGTGCGTGGCGGCATCCGAGAGGACGGCATAGCTCTGCGCTTCGCTGCCGGTACCCGCCGTCGTCGGAATACCAATCATCGGCAGCAGCGGAGTCGTGGCCTTCCCGTACCCACGGTAGTCGGCAATGACGCCGCCGTTGGTCAGAAGGAAATTGATCCCCTTGGCCGCGTCGAGCGAGCTGCCGCCGCCGACCCCGATGATTGAATCGACCTCGAGACCGGCGGCAAACGCGCGTCCGTTCTCCATCATGGCGCTGTCCGGGTTGACGCCGAACTCATGAAACGGGAGCGCAGCGATGCCGGCCGCGTCGAGCGATCGCACGACCGAGGCTACATGGCCCGTCTCGACGAGCCCCGCGTCCGCCACGAGCAGCGTGCGGCGGAACCCAAGATCCCGCGCCACAGTGCCTGTCCGCTCGGAGCTGCCCTGACCGAAAATCACGCGCGTTCTCGGCTGGAATTCGAACGGAACCATCTGAAGTAAACTCTATCACCCGGTTCCGCCAGATACTGCTTGTGACGAACAGCGCGCACGCACCACAGCTGCGTCTCACCCCCACCGAGTGGCTGATTTGCATCATCGCCGCGATCGGATTCGCGTTCGATACCTACGAGCTGCTCATGCTGCCGCTGATCGTCGGGCCCGCGCTCGGCGAGCTCGTGAACGCCCGGCTCGGTACGCCGGAGTATGCGCAGTGGGTCGGCCGCCTGTTCTTCGTTCCCGCGGTGTTCGGAGGCATCTTCGGCCTGCTGGGCGGATACTTGACGGACCGCTTCGGCCGGCGCAGCGTGCTCACGTGGAGCATTCTGCTGTACGCCTTCTCGGCGCTGGCGGCCGGATTCGCGACGAACATCTACTGGCTGCTGTTCTTCCGGTGCACGACGTTCGTCGGCGTATGCGTCGAGTTCGTGGCGGCCACCGCATGGCTCGCCGAGCTGTTCTCCGAGCCGAAGCGGCGCGAACGCGTGCTCGGTTATACACAGGCGTTCGGGTCCGTCGGCGGCATTCTCGTGACGGCGGCCTACTACCTGTGCGTCACCTACGGTGAGCGCTTTCCCGCGATCGCCGGAGGTCACGCGGCCTGGCGCTACACGCTGATCTCGGGGATCATTCCGGCGATTCCCCTCATCATCATTCGTCCATTTCTGCCGGAGTCGCCGATCTGGCGCGAGAAGAAGAAGGCGGGCACGCTGAAGCGGCCGAGCGTCGCGGAACTGTTCGCACCCAGATTCCGCAAGACGACGATCGTCACGACGATCATGTTTGCGTGCAGCTACGGCGCCGCCTTCGGTGCGATTCAGCACATGCCGCGCATCGTCCCGGGACTGGAGGACGTACGTACGCTGGCGCCGGCGGCCCGTCAGCAGGCGGTTAGCGCAGTCCAGTCGTTCCAGGAATTCGGCGGCCTGCTCGGGCGCATGCTGCTCGCCTTCCTCGCCGTCCGCATCCTCGCGCGACGGCCACTGTTGTGGGTATTCCAGGTGCCGGGTCTCTTCGTCGTTCCGCTGGTGTTCTTTCTCGCGGCGGACTCGTCACTCGAGTGGGCGAAGTGGGGGATCTTCTTCGCCGGGTTGTTCACCGTCGCCCAGTTCAGCTTCTGGGGCAACTATCTCCCGCGCGTGTACCCCACTTATTTGCGCGGCACCGGCGAAAGCTTCGCCGCGAATGTCGGCGGCCGCATGATTGGCACGTTCGCTGCGTACGTGACACCGACGATGGCCGCGTCGATGCCGGGGGGCTCGCCGACGCGACAGCTCGCGTACGCAGCGGCCGCCGTGGCCCTGGTCGTGTACGTGGTCGGATTCCTGACCAGCTTTAAGCTCCCGGAGCCCAAGGAGCAGGAGCTACCAGAATGATCGGGAATCGGGTGATCGGCTGATCGGGTGATCGGGGGGATCTTCGAAGAGTCATGACGACACGATTACCGCTAGTCGCGCTACTCATGGTCATGCTCGCGCACGCTCCGGGATCGGCGCAGACCGCGGATTGGAAAGCGCTCGAGGCGGAGGCGCTGAAGACGCTGCAGGCGTACATCCGGATCGACACGTCGAACCCGCCGGGAGACGTCACGAAGGCGGCGGATCTGCTCGCATCTGTTCTGGACCGTGAGGGCATTCCGGTCAAGCGATACGAGTCTGCGCCCGGCCGATCCATTCTGCTCGCGCGCCTCGAGGGCAGCGGCAGCGCCAAGCCCATCCTGCTGCTTCACCACATGGACGTCGTCCCCGCCGATGCGGCGCGCTGGAAGCGTGACCCCTTCGGCGGAGAGATTGCCGACGGCGCGATCTGGGGCCGGGGCTCCATGGACATGAAGGGGATCGGCGTATCGCACCTCTACGCGTTCATCGCGCTCAAGCGGCAAAAAGTCCCGCTCGATCGCGACATCTTGCTGATGGCGGTTCCGGACGAGGAAGTCGGCGGCGGAGCCGGAGCGGTGTGGATGCGCAACAATCACTACGCGGACTTCGAGCCGGAGTACATCCTGGATGAAGGAGGCTTTGGTAGCCGCGATCTGTTCGTGCCTGGCAAGCTGGTGTTCGGTATCTCAGTGGCGGAGAAAAAGATCCTGTGGATCAAGCTGACCGCGGAGGGGGTGGCCGGTCACGGTTCGCAGCCGCACGACCGGAACCCGAACGACCGGCTGATCAAAGCGCTGGCGCGTCTGCTGGGGGAGCCGCTTCCGGCGATGCCGTTCAGTGTCGTGGACACCTTCAAGACGCGCGTCGGCACGCTGGTTGAGAACAAGTTCAACAACGCGATCCAGCACTCGACGATTTCGATTACCAGCCTGCGATCGGGCGTGGGAGAGCCGCCAAAGGTGAACGTCATCCCGTCGCCGCCATCCCGACGCCATCGTCTCGCCGATGATCGTGCCATACGGGACTGACGCGAACGGTTTCCGTCCTCGCGGGGTCAAGAGTTACGGGTTCGTGCCGGCAATTCTTCCGGCGGCGGCGCTCGCGTCCATGCACGGCGATGCCGAGTTCATGCCGCTCGACGCGCTCGGCCCGGCGATCGAGATAATCTTCGATGCGCTGAAACAAACCGCGTCGAAGTAATCATCGAGCTCGCGCAGATGAGGTCCGCCTCGCGCTAATCTCCGCCTGAGCCGTCTTGGTCAGCTTGGCAAACACAAGGTCGTACGCCTCCGAAATGCGGCCGGCGATTTCGCGATCGCTCAGCGCGTCGAATCGCTCCAGGGAGACCCACTTCGCGCGCGCAAGGTAAGGAGCGGGGATGACGCCCTCCTGTTCGAGGAGTTCGGTGAAGCCCTCGTCGGAGCACTTGAACGACAATCGCTGTGACGCGGCAGGATCGGTTGCGGCGACCGCGAACATCTTCCCACCGACTTTGAAAACCAGATCGGAGTCCCACTGGATGTGCTCAGTGGCGCCTGGCAATGCCCGGCAGATTTTTCGAAGGCGGTCCAGATTCATGCCGACAGGGGGACAGCCACCTTTTTGACCTTTCAAAAAAGTGGCTGTCCCCGGTAGTTTCAACAAGATACAGGCGTTTTTGAAAAAGGTGGCTGTCCCCGGTGGTCAAAAAGGTGGCTGTCCCTATCCCAGAC
>JAIVJE010000156.1 GCA_020200195.1 Acidobacteriota bacterium
CCCATGCTCCACGCGACCGGTGCGAACACCCAGCCAAAAATCTGCTGCAGACTGAGACCCGCCAGACCCAGCAGCGCATTGACCAGCGCGACGAGCGCGAGGAAAGAAATGAGCATCGCGGCCACGTTGAGCGCCAGCGCCAGCCCCTCGCTGGTGCCACGCCCCGCGGCGTCGATCACGTTGACGTCGGTTCGCTCGAGCTCGAGCTTCACCGTGCCCAGAGTCTCGGGCATCTCGGTCTCGGGCACGAACATCTTCGCCATCATGAGCGTGCCCGGCGCCGTCATGATCACCGCCGTGAGCAGATGCTGCGCCTCGATGCCGAACAGGATGTACGCCGCCATGATGCCGCCGGAGATGTGCGCCATGCCCGACGTCATGACGGTCATCAGCTCCGATTCCGTCATGCGCGGGAGGTACGGACGGATTGTCAGCGGGGCCTCCGTCTGCCCCATGAAAATGCTCGCCGCGACATTCAGCGACTCGGCGCCGGAAGCCCGCATCACCCGCCGCATCACGAGCGCAAAGGCCCGCACGACCAGTTGCATCACGCCGAAGTAGTAGAGAACCGCGAACAGCGCGGCGATGAAGATGATCGTCGGGAGGACCTGGAACGCGAAGATGACGCCGTAACGCGCCCCTTCCGGACCGAGGACCGTGGTCATAATCCGAGGCCATACCTCCTTGTCCCCGAGCGGGCCGAACACCAGTTTCGAGCCTTCGAAGGCGAAGTCGAGCAACCGGTTGACGAGGCCGCCGAGCGTCTGAAAGACTCGCTGTCCCGCGGTCGTCTTCAGCACCAGCAGCGCGAACACGATCTGGAGGCTCAACCCCCAGACGACCGTCCGGCGATCGATCGCACGACGATTGGTCGAACACGCATAGGCGATCGCCAGGATCACGATCAGCCCGACGAGCGGCTGCATTCGAGGCAGCCCTCCGTATTGGACGGCGAGGGCCACGACAGCGGCTGCCATTGCGGCACTGCCAAGGACGAGCAGATCGCGCCGGTCGTACGGGATGCGGGGCGGCGGGGCGCGGTGCGCGTCAGTATCCACGACCAGAACAGTCATCAGTCCCCCTGTCCGACCTTATCCACGACGAGCGGGCCGACCGCCGGTGCACAATCGCCGATCTGAATGGCATCCAGCAGGATAGGCAGGGCGTGATCGAGGCCGCGGCCGCCTCGATGGTGGACCATGAGGACGTCGTCGGTTGCGCGCACCTCGGAGCCGACGCGCGCCAGCACCTCGATCCCCACCCCATGATCGACGACGTCGCCCAAGGCCGCACGTCCGGCGCCCAGCGCAACCGCTGCGCGGCCGATTCGCCCCGCCTGGAGCGCCGCCACGTAGCCGCTGCGTCCGGCCTTGATCGGGTAATGATCGGGCGCCTGCGGCAGGCGGTCGTAATGGTCGACGACGCCCGGATCGCCCCCCTGGTTGCCGATGATCTCGCGGAATTTTTCCACGCCAGCGCCCGACCGCAACGCGGCCCGTACACGCGTGTCCGCGTCCGCTTCGTCACGCGCCACGCCGCCCAGCACGAGCATCCGGACCGCGAGCAGAACTGACAACTCTTCGAGCTCCTGCGGCCCCCGCCCCTTGAGGGTTTCTATGGACTCAATGACTTCGTTCGCGTTACCGACCGCGCGCCCGAGCGGCGCGTCCATCCGTGTGATGATCGCTTCGGTCCGCATGGCTGACGCGTTGCCAATCGCTACGAGCGACTGGGCCAGCCGCCGCGAATCTTCGACGGTCTTCATGAAAGCGCCGGCGCCGGTCTTGACGTCGAGGATCAAGCCGCCAATGCCCTCCGCGATCTTCTTGCTCATGATCGACGCGGAGATGAGCGGGATACTCTCGACCGTCGCTGTCACGTCGCGCAGTGCGTACAGCTTGCGATCCGCTGGGGCGATGTCGTCGGTCTGGCCGATGAGCGCGCAGCCGATCTTCCCCACGGCAGCACGCAACTCGTCGAGCGACAGCGTCGTGCGGAATCCGGGAATCGACTCCAGCTTATCGAGCGTGCCGCCGGTATGTCCGAGTCCGCGCCCTGACATCATCGGGACCACGGCGCCGCACGCCGCCGCGAGCGGGGCGAGGATGAGCGAGGTCTTGTCGCCGACCCCGCCCGTGCTGTGCTTGTCGACCGGTGTGCCGCGCTGGTGACGCTGGAGACGAAGTAATCGATCTGCGCGCGGTCGAGCGTTCCACCATCGCGCTTCTGTCGTATCAGGTCGACCGCACGCATGAAAGGAGGTGAGTATAGATTAGAATCCTCGAAGTCACGCCGCTCTGGCCCGAGTATCAGGGCGACCGCCAACGGCGAGCATCGCGCCGTGCATTCAGAGCGGGTGAAGATCGGACGGCTGACATCCCCAGACATGGCAGAACCGGTCACGCCGCCACTCTCGCTTGAAGCCTCCGCTCAGCTCGCGGACTTCGCGCGGACGTGCAAGGCGGCGGCTCGAGCCGTGTCCCTCTATCCGAGCGCCCATCCGGCCATAGGCATATCCCTCAGCCGTCTCGCCGGGTTGACAGCGCGCCTGACCGAACACGAACCGTTTCGCCTGCAGGTCGCGGCCAACAAGCTGTTGGTCGGCGGGGCTGCCATGGTACGGCCGGACCCTGCGGTCTCGGAGCTGGCGGATCTGCTGCACCGGCATGCGATCGGCGGCCTCGCGGTGAGTGCCGGGGCTGACGCCGCCTCGTGGCGCGCACTCTTGCTGCTGCTGGCGCGCGCGCCGGAGGACGTGCGTGCCGAAGGTGGCATCGCACATCTGTGGGCCGCCAACGGCGGACAGCCGATCGAGATCCAGGAGATCGATTACGCCGAGGTCCTGCGCGAAAAGGAGGGGCTGGCGGCCACGATCGAACAAATCGTCGCCGCGGCGCTCGCGGGACAGCAAGTCGCATTAGACGACGCGTCGATGCGGAAGCTGCTCCAGATCATCGACGATCCGGCGCGGCTGGACCAACTGATGGCGCGCATGGCCGCGGCCGCTGACCCCGGCGGAAGCAAGGCGCAGACGGCGGCATTCCTGAGTGTGCTGCGAGGCCTCGCGAGTTGGGCCTCTCAGAGCGATCCCGAACGGCTCGAGCGCATCTTCCGGCAGATGGGCCATGCAGCCGGGCGGCTTTCGGCCGACGCCATGGTCGCACTTCTCGCGGAGCGTCACGGACCCAACGCGATGGCCGGCACCATCAACGTGGCCAGGGCCGTCGTCGAGCGTATGGGCGATGCGTCCGTCGCGCAGTTCGTCGCGGGCTCGGTCATCGTCGAGCGTGGAGCGAGCGCGCGCCTGGCGCTCGCGTTCCAGTCACTGGTGCCCGAGAAGGACCGTCAGCGCCAGCTGCTCTCCCTCGCACAACAGGAGGTGTCGGCGTCTGAAATGGGTCAGGAGGACGGGTTTCCTGAACTGTGGGCCAGCGTCGAGAACATGTTGACGTCGTATTCGGATGCGCAGTACGTGTCGGAAGAGTATGGACTGGAGCTGTCGAGCGTCCGGACTCAGGCTGTCGGTGTCGAGCAGACGAGCGACGACCCGCCTGAACGCGTGGCAGCGTGGCTCGCCACCGTGAGCGACAACTCCGTCATCGCCCTCGATCATCAGCTCCTGCTCGACCTGCTGCACATCGAGGAGGACCCGGTTCGCTGGCGCGACGTCAGCGAGACCGCCGCGACACATGCCGATGATCGAATACGTGTCCGGGCGTTCGGCGAGGGGTTCCAGCTCGCAGAGGCGATCCTGCGCGAAGGGTCCCGGTTGCCCGGCCGGGCGCAGTATGCGCGCGCGGCGGTGGAGCGATTCAGCGGCGGATCGATGATGAAGCAGGTCGCGGCCCACCTGAGGGTAGCAGATGATGACGCGGTCGCGCAGTTCACGCAGTTGTGCCACGCCATCGGCACGCCGACGATCGCGCCGCTGGCCGAGGCGCTGTCGGCGGAAACAGACGCACGCGCCCGCCGGCGCCTGCGAGACATCCTGATCGGCTTCGGTGCGAGCGGGCGCGAATCGGTGCAGAAACTGATGAACGCACCCAACTGGGAGGTCCGCCGCACAGCAGCCTACCTGTTGCGCGAGTTCGGCGGCGCCGAGGGGCTGCGCGAGCTGATCCCACTGTTGACTGACTCCGAGCCGCTCGTCCGGCGCGAAGCCGTGCAGGGCCTGATGCTGAACGGCAGCCCGCAGGCGGCGGACATGCGCTGACGCCGGTGTATGCCGCCGCCATCGATGCGCTCGGTGCTGTCGGCGGCCCGGAGGCTGTCGACGCGCTCAAGTTTGCCCTTCATCAGGGAGACTGGCGAGCGCCCTTCACGACGCGCCGGCTAAGAGCGGCCGCCGCAGTGGCGCTGCGGAAGATTGGGACGCCGCCCGCCGTCGAGGTTCTGCGAGACGCCTCGACGCGCGGCCGCGGCGGCGTTCGCTCAGCGGCGCGCGCGGAGCTCGCCCGGCTCGGGTGATCGAGGCCAGGCGATGATCGATCATGCCGGCCGGACAGTACACTACGAAGAGCTGCTGCGCCGCTTCGCGTCCGGCGTGCGCGCCGCACAGCTCTATGCGCCGGATCACCCGCTCCTCTCGCGCAACGTCGACGGATTGCTTGGAGCGCTGCAGCCGCTGCACGAGCACCAACCGTCAATCGTCGTCGGGATCCTCGGCACGCAGTTCGTAGTGGGGAACACGCCGATGCCCAAGGCCAGTGCGGGCATGGGAGAGCTGATCAAGCGGCTGCGGGACCATCAGGTTGAGCGAATCGCCTTCGAGCGTGGGATAACTGCAGCTGAAGTCGTCGACTTCATTCAGGCAGTGTCGGCGCTCAGCGGGTCGCCGGACCCCGACTCGGAGCGACGGCTCACCTTCCCGCACATTCGAATCGGCCGAATCACCCTGGAGGATCGAAAGACCGACGGGATCGGGGGCGACATGGCCACGATTCGCCGCCTCTACACGAGCGCCGTCGGAGTTGCCGAGCGGGCGTGGAACACTGCGCACGCGGAAGGCGTCGCGGATGCGCCCGCCGCGTTTCAGGCGGTCGATGGCCTCGCGGATGCGGTCACGCAGAACCGCACCGCGCTCGTCGCACTGACCGCGATGCGCAGCTACGACAACTACACGTTCACGCACATGGTGAACGTGTCGATCCTGACGATGGGGCAGGCACGCGCGCTCGGGATCGAAGGGCGGTTGCTGCGGGAGTTCGGCCTGTCGGCGCTCATGCACGACATCGGCAAGGTCAGGACCCCGAACGAGATCCTGAACAAGCCCGATCAGCTCACCGACGACGAGTTCGTCATCATGCGCCGCCATACTGTGGAGGGCGCCGAGATTCTCCGTCGAACGCCGGAGATGCCTATCCTGGCGCCGGTCGTCGCCTTCGAGCACCACCTGCGGCTCGACGGGACCGGCTATCCGGCGGCGATCAGGCGCTCCGCGCTCAATCTCGGTACGATGTTGTGCAGCATTGCTGACGTGTACGACGCGATGCGGTCGCAGCGTGCCTATCAGAGTGATCTTCGGCGCAGACGGAACGCGCCTCGATCTGCCCTACGACCGCAATCTCTGGGAAGCGCCCGATGAAGGACAGCCGCCCCACGCGGTCATCGCACCACTCGAACCCGATGACTTCGGGATCGATCCGTTGAACTTCATGCAGGCGTAAGCACGATCGGTTCCGCACGGTTAGTTCCACACGGTTGGTTCCGCACCGTTAGTTCCGCACGAGTGGTTCCGCACGAGGCGTTCCGCACGGATATACTGTGCCGACTATCCGTGCTGACCGAAGCGTTCCGTACCACTCTCCTCGCATTCGCCGCTATCGGTGCCGGATTGACGTGGCTTGCCGTAAGTACGGCGCGGATTCCTGTCTCATCGCCCGACCGGCTCGTCGCCGAGCTCCGGTTGGCCCAAATCGCCGCGTTGTTGTTGGTGTTATCCGCAGGAGCGTACATCGGTCTTGCGGTTGCGCACGATCCCCCACCCCAGGGAGTTGGCTTCGATATCGCGTTCGCTGTCGGGTTCCTCGTCGCCGCCGCGACGACGATGGTGCGCGATCCGCGGCAGGCACTGACAATTCTCGCACTGGCGTTCGCCGCGCACGCCGTGATCGATGTCGCGCACCGCCCCGGGTGGTTGCCAGACGGCATTGCTCCACGGTGGTACTTTCTGGGATGTGCAATTTATGACGTCTACATTGGGGCGCTGTGCTATCTGCCGATACTGAAACGATGATGCCTCGCCGCCGCCGCTTCCGCGGTACTACCCTGCCGGTTGTCGCCCTCCTTACCATCTGGTGTGTCGTCACCTCAGGCGCAGCGGCAGGTTCATCGATGCAATCGCGACCTGCGGCACCGCCAAAGCTGGTGGTGCTTCTCGTCGTGGATCAAATGCGTGGAGACTACCTCGAGTGGTACGGAGGACTGTTCACCGGTGGTTTTCGGAGGCTCATGCAGGAGGGCGCCTGGTTTCAACGCGGGGCGTATCCATATCTCAGCACCGTGACGTGCGCTGGGCACTCGACGATCGGGACGGGTTCATTCCCGTACCGCCACGGCATGATTCAAAACGCATGGTTCGATCGTGCGACCGGGACGTCGACGCCCTGCACGGAGGATCCATCCGTGAGGGAAATCAGCTACAACAAGCTGACGGGAATCGGGGACAGCGCAGCCCGTATGCTGACCAGGACGATCCCGGAGCAAATCCGCCAGCGAACGCGTGGGCGATCGGTCGCGCTGTCGCTGAAGCCGCGATCCAGTATCCCTCTCGCGGGGCATGCCGCAGACATCGTCCTGTGGTTTGACGACCGAGGAGGGTGGGCCACGTCCTCCGTGTTCTCTCCAGCCCCGGTGCCGGTCGTGCAGCGCTTCATCGACGCCAATCCGATCGCCTCCGACCTTGGGAAGACATGGGCGCGGACGCTGCCTGCTGCGTCGTATCGTCACGAAGACGACGTCGCGACCGAGCGTCCACCGCCGGGGTGGACGACAGCGTTTCCCCACCCGGTAGGCATCAAGGGTGGGCAACCGGACCTCACGTTCGTCGGGCATTGGACGCGGACGCCGCTGGCCGACGAATACCTGGGGCGCATGGCCATCGCAATCGTGGACGACTGGAAGTTGGGGCGCGGTAAGGGAACTGACGTCTTGTCGGTGAGCTTCTCGACGTTGGACGTGGTCGGACACGGTTTCGGCCCGCGCAGCCACGAAGTGCAGGACGTCCTGGTGCGCCTCGACTTTACCATCGGCCGGCTCATGCAGGCACTCGACGAACGTGTGGGACGTCAGAATTACGTACTCGGTCTGAGCGGCGACCACGGCGTGGCGGAGATCCCTGAACAGAACGGCGGAGGCAGGCAGACGAATCAGCAGACCGCCGAAGCGCTCCAGCGTGCGCTGACTTCGGCACACTCGTGCGGGATCCCGCACTCATGAAAGTTGCACTGAAGGCGCTCGAGGCAACGCCCGCGGTCGCGCGCGCCTTCCGCGCGAGCGAATTGCGCACTGCCGCAGCACGGTCGTCGAGCGACCTCGTGTTACGGGCTGCCGCGCTGGGTTATCATCCGGCCCGCAGCGGAGACGTCATCATCGTGCCGCGTGAGAAGTGGCTGCTCTCACCGAGCGCGACCACACACGGAACCCATCAGGCATACGATCAACGTGTGCCGGTCATCATCTTCGGTCCCGGCGTGAAGGCCGGCGCCTACAAACAGCCTGCAACACCGGCCGACATTGCTCCCACGCTTGCATTCCTTGCGCGAGTCCCGATCGGACCGACTGACGGCCGCATCCTGACGGAAGCGCTCGCGACACCACCCATTACAAGACAGCGAAGGTAGCGGCAGCCGACGGATCGTCGGCCCAGCGATGACCAAGCGATTGCACAAGGTAGAGTCCGACTTTACGGCACGCGTCATTGCCGTCGTCCGCCGGATTCCGCCGGGCCGGGTGGCGACCTACGGCGATGTGGCGGCGGCAGCGGGCCGGCCGCGGGCGTGGCGCGCTGTCGGTACCATCATGCGAACGTGCCCGGCTGGCGGGGTGCCGTGTCACCGTGTGATCGCGGCCGCCGGCCGGCTCGGGGGTTACGGTGGCAATCTGGAGCTCAAGCGCGCACTGCTCCGCGCCGAAGGGCTTCTTGTGGGCGCTCAGCGCGTCCGTGACTTCCCCGCCCGGCGGTGGGCCCCCGCCCTGCGCGCCAAGTCACGAAACACCGGATAATCGGGTGATGCGCCAGGCAACGCGGGTCCGGGATGGCCACGTCTAAGGTCACGGTGCAGCCCTCGCCGGTCAATGCGGCCATGCCACCTGGTCGGCAGGCCGATCTGGTCCTGGTCGAGCGATGCAAGGCGGGTGATCTGACGGCGTTCGAGGAGCTGTATCGGGCCCATTCGGGGCGTTTGTTCAGTGTGGCGTGCCGGATGCTGGGAAACACGGCCGACGCGGAAGATCTCCTTCAGGATATTTTCCTGGCCGCCCATAGGAAGCTGGACAGCTTCCGCGGCGACTCCGCACTCGGCACGTGGCTCTATCGCCTGGCGACGAACCAGTGCCTCGATTACCTCAGGAGCCGGACGGCACGGAGCAACCAGCTCACCGGCGCTCTGGACGATGAACCGGGCTTGGCGGACGCGAGCAGCCGCGGGCTGGGCGAACGGGTGGTGACGCGTATGGATCTCGAGCGTGCCGTCGCACAGCTTCCCGAAGGCTGCCGCGCCGCTTTCGTCCTGCACGACGTCGAAGGGCTCGAACACCGCGAGGTCGCTGACGTGCTCGGCATTGCCGAAGGCACATCGAAGTCACAAGTGCACAAGGCGCGGCTCCGGCTGCGCACACTACTTGGACGATGAAGACGAATATGGAATGCGCCCGTTATCTCGAAGCGATCCACGAGCTGGCCGACGGCACGCTCGGACCGATCCGGCGCGCGGAGCTGCAGCTGCACCTGGACGACTGTGATGCCTGCCGCGCTCTGGCGGACGACCTCGTACGGCTCCGCAGTCTCACGGCATCGCTGGATCGCCCCGTGCCCCCGAATCGTGTCTGGTTGCAGATCGCCGGACGGCTTCGTCACGAAGGGCGTGTCACCGCGCCGGTCACCGTCACGGGCCGCGTCGGCCGCCAGGCTGCGCTACTCGCTATCGCCGCGGGGTTGGTCATCGCGGTCGGCGCCTCTCTCATGCTGCTCGTCCCCGGCTTCCGTGCGTCGCGACAGACGCCGTCGCCGGCCGGAGCCGTGGTCGGCACTCCCTCGCAGGGCAACGCCGCGACGACCGAGGCCGTCCAAAGCGTGGAAACAGAATTCCGGCTCGCCGAGCAGCACTATCAGAACGCGATCGCGAAGCTCGAGCAGGCGGCGAAAAGCGAAGAAGGCGCGTTCGACGCGCAGACTGCCGCGATGCTTCAGAAGAATCTGCAGGTGATCGATCACGCGATCGCCGAGAGCCGCGCCGCGCTCAGAACGGAGCCGCAGAGCGCGCCGGCACGCGACAGCCTGTTCGATGCGCTCAAACGTAAAGTGGTGATGCTGCAGGACACGATCGCGCTGATGAACGAGATGCGAAAGGGCGATTCGGCGGGGGCGGCCCAGTTGATCGAAGGAATCAAGAAGTCATGACGATGTTCAGAACAGCGTCGCTCGTTTTGGCGGTCGCGGTGCTGGCGCCCGCTACGCCGGTCGACGGGCAGACGACCACACGCATACGGTCTGTGGCCCGGGAGCGCGTCGCGGTGGCGCGCGCGGAGCGCTATCAGGGCCGCAACGAACGCGAAGAACAGGTCGAGCGCTTCACCAAAACGCTCAAAATAGGAGCGAACGGAGAGCTCAGTATCGCGAACATCGCCGGCGACATCATCATCAACCGATCGAACAGCAACGACGCGACCATCGAGGTCGTGAAAACCGCACGCGGGCAGACGGTGGAGGACGCACGGGAGCTCCTGCAGCTCGTGCAGGTCGAAGTAATCGAGCGGGCCGGCCGCGGTGAGGTCAAAACACGCTATCCACAGGGCGAGGAAATGCGACGCCACAACCGCCGCAACATGAATGTGTCGGTGGCGTACACGATCGCGGCGCCTGTGAATACACGGATCACCGCACGGTCTATCTCGGGCAGCATCAAGGCGCGGGAGCTCAAAGGCGAGCTGTCGCTCGAATCGGTGAGTGGGACGATTCAGATTCTGGACGGCGCGCGAGTGACGAGCGCGAAGTCGATTTCCGGCAACGTCGAAATCTCCAACACCAACGCGCAGGGTCCTCTGGACGCGTCGAGCGTGAGCGGAACGGTGACGCTGCGCAAGGTCAAAGCCGGGCGCCTCGATCTCGGCTCCGTCAGCGGTGACGTCGTCGTCGAGGATGTGGAGTGCGAGCGCGCCGAGGTGCAGTCGGTCAGCGGCAACGTCCGCTACGCCGGTGCGCTGGCGCGCGGTGGCCGCTACGATCTGACGTCACATTCGGGCGAAGTGCGGCTGATGATCGCCGGCGAGACCGGTTTCGAGGTCGAGGCCACGAGTTTCAGCGGCAGCGTGCGGTCCGACTTCCCGTTGACGGCCGGGGGGAACGAGGGCGAACGCGGGCGCGGCCACCGGCAGCGTTCCCTCCGTGGCATCTACGGCGACGGTAGCGCGGTGCTCGACCTCACCACGTTCTCGGGCAGTATCGTGATCTCGAAGAGATAGCTCCACGCTGTCGGGTTTTGCGACACGTGCCCGATCTAGCCTTGCCCCTTTTTCCTCCCATGTCCCTTTTCCCTATGTCCCTTCTGCCTTTTCCCTTGTCCCTTTTCAATTTTTACCCCGCCCGTCTGGCACCCTCCTTGCTCGGCTTGGAACAGCCGATATGCAATGCAGGAGCGCCTATAATTGATGAGGTGCGTGATCCAAGGCGTGCATCCGTTGTGGCTGAGGAGAATGTGGTTATGAAGAAGCAGTGGATTCTGGTGGGGGTTCTGGCCGGGTCACTCGCGGCGGCCGACGCGTTTGCGCAGCACAAGGCGCCGAATCAGCAGCCGGGGACGGCCCCTGCTCCCGCGGCCCCGACCGGGGAGATGGCGCTCGGCTCGGTGCGCCTGACCAAGGGGCTGACCGCCGACGGCAAACCGCTGCCTGCCGGGACCTATCAGGTCCGGCTGACGGCGCAGGAAGCCCGCCCCGAGGCGGTGGGCACCAGCGAAGTCCTCGAGCGGTGGGTGGAATTCCTC
>JAIVJE010000157.1 GCA_020200195.1 Acidobacteriota bacterium
GATTCGGTGTTGGTCGACAAGTTGTGACCTTCGCTCCCGACGTACGCGACCTCCAACCCGGTCTGCCCTGGCAACTCGCGCTGAACGGTGACGTTCCATTGCCGGTTCCACGGCGTGGCGCTTCGATCCCGCAGCGGCGCTTCCAACCTCGAGCCGGCGGCCGTGAGCAACCCTTCCGCGGCGCCGGGCGATGGCCGGAAGCCGTCCGGATACGGGTTGCGAAGAAGCCGGAAAGGCGTGATGCCGTCGAGGCTCGCGACCCAGATGTTCTCCGTCCGAAACCCGAACGGCCCGACTGTGCCGTTCGCCTGCTGGTATGACGGGCCGTACAAGTGCGCGTAGCCGGCCCGCAGGACGGTCTTGTCGTTCACCGAGAACGCGCCGCCGATTCTGGGTGAGATGTTGTTGCGATCCGCTTCGTACTGCCACCGACTGTTGCCGTCTACACCGGCAAACACGAGCCCGCCGCGCAGATCCGGGAACGCGGGTACCGAATCGGCGAGCGGGGACCGCACGTCCGGATCGAAGTAGTTCATCCGGTTGTAGCGCTCGGTGCGCGGCGTCTCGTAGTCGTAGCGCAATCCCAGATTCAACGTGAGCCGCTCGTTCACGCGCCAGTCGTCCTGAATATAAGGGGCGACGTAAAAATTTTGCGACGCGACGTTCTTCCAGTTTTGAATCAGCGCGTTGTTCTGCGTCCCTGTACCAAGCAGGAGCGATGCGACACTGTGGCCGGCCGTGCTGCTGGCCGTGTTGGGATTGGGCCCCTGCGTCATGCCGGGAGAGAAGTTGAACGTCCCGGCGGCACGCGCCTCCCATACGTTGACTCGGATCATCCGCGCGTCCAGGCCCGTCTTGATCGTGTGCCGTGAGGTGGTCTTCGTGAGGCTCACCAGCAGCGGATAGCTCATGAACGCGTTGTACCGGTGATCGTTTCCGCCGAGGCTCGAGTAGTTGGTCACGCCGAACGCGGGAAACATCTCGCGATCGACGGCGGCGTCGATCGAGACTGGCAGACCCAGGCTCGACGGCTTGAAGCCAAGCCCTTGATTGTTGAACACGAACAAGGTGCGGGCAAATCCGAGCCGCGCGGTCAACAGGGTCGATCGTCCCAGCGTCTGGTTGTACTCCGTGACGAAATTGTGCACGTGGTTCTCTTCGATCACGCGCCCCTCGGCTATCGCGAAGTCGTCGGGAAAGGACTGGAGCGGGAGACTTTCAACCAGCCGGTTCGAATACCGCGCGAACGCACGGCCCTTCGAACCGACATTCCGATCGATCCGGACGTCCGTGTTGTTCGTGTTCAGATCCGCGGTGCCAGTCGCGATGTAGTTGTTGCGCCCGGTAATCGCGTCGCCCGGCTGGTTTGGCAGCGGGTAGTACTTGAGCACATTCAGTGCGACGGGATCCCACATCGCCTGCGGGATCTTGTTGTCGGCAAATTGATCGCGGATGAAGCCGCCGGCGGGGTTCGGCCGCGTCGTGAACGGGTTGAAGATTCGAATCAACTGACCGTTCGCGGCGAAGCTCTGCGAAAAATCTCCCCGCCGTTCGAGTGCAGTCGGCACCGTCGTCGTTCGAGTGGCAAAGGCGCTCTCCCGAAGCCCCTCGAACGAGAGCAGAAAGAACAACTTGCCCCTTTGAATCGGTCCGCCGGCTGCTCCCCCGAACTGATGCCGTGAGAAGTCGCCCAGCTCCTCGCCGCGGCGCTTCTGGAAATAATCGCGCGAATCGAACGCGGAGTCGCGCACGAACTCGTACGCACTGCCTCGGAAGTCGTTCGATCCGGACTTGTAAACAACGTTGATGACGCTCCCGAGACTGCGCCCGAATTCCGCCGCATAGGTGGAGCCGAGCACCTTGAATTCCTGGATGGCATCCACGGAGGGGAACACGGAGATACCGACGCCGCCCGTAACCGTCGGGAACGTGGCGGTCACGCCATCCACGAGCGTATCGCTCGTGCGAGGACGTGCGCCGTTGATTGTGTAGCGCAAATCGCCGTAGGCATTGCCGATTGTGCCCGACACTCCAGGGGTCAGAAAGATCAGCGAGTACACGTTGCGGGTGTTGAGCGGCAGCTCGGCGATCCGGCGGTTGTCAACGAGCTTTCCGACCGACGATGTATTGGTGTCCAGCAGGGAGGCCTGAGCCGAGACGTCCAGCACCTCCTGCACGTTTCCGAGTTCGAGTACGAAGTCGACCCGCGACACGCCGTCGACCGTCAGGGTCACTCCGGATCGCGCGGCACTCTTGAAGCCGGAGAGGACGGCCTCGATCCGGTAATCCCCCAGGGGCAGCGGCGCGGAGGTGAACCGCCCCTGGTGGTCGCTGACAGCTGTCTCCTTCCGCTCGGTGGCCACCTGAATCATCGTGATGGTGGCTCCCGGCAGCACGCCGCCGCTCGCGTCCTTGACGATGCCCGTGATGGTCCCGGTAATCGTCTGAGCTTCCGCCATCGTCGCGATCAGAACCGCAGCCGCCACAGTCAGAGCGCTTCGCATGTGCCCCCCTGGAAAGTGCGGCTGTAACTATACTGTAACGACACTGTAACAATGGTGTAACAACCCCGGCGGACCCGTAACAGGTTCGGAGGAAGCCAGGGTCGGCGTTTGTGCAGTGGGAATAGAGAATGCGTTATCGAAAGCGTCAACGGGAAGCGGTCTTCCTTCCAGGTTCCTCCATCACCCACAGGTGGTCGCACGCTTCGCAGCAGTAGTACACGGCGTCGGGTATCCGAAGCGTGGCGCGTACCCTCGTACGGGCGCACTCGGGACAGGGCGGGTCTGGCGAATGGGCCCCCGGAGGGTCGCTGGCGGCCCCCAGGAACTGGAAGCCGCCCAGGAACATTCACACCCAGAAGAAAATTGAAAGGCCATGCAGGAACACGTTGTATTCGCGGTAGCCCAGCTCGAGGCCGGCAATCCACGACTGCACCGGCCAGAAGGTGGCAACCGACCCCGCAATCATGAAGACGCCGATGCGGAACCATTCGGGGTCATGAAATGTTCGCGACTCTGGAAGAATGAAGACGACGAGCGCCGCAGTCACAACCGGCAGCAGCCACGGTGGCCACGCCAGGACGTTGACGGTCGGGCGGAGCCAGAAGCACATCAGGACCAACGCGCTCCCGAAAACGCCGAGATAGAGGAGTCGCGGGCGGCGAGACCTCCGCGCGACAGGCAGACCGACCGCGAGAACTGCGACGGCCAGGATGGGCGGCACGCCAGGCACTTCGAGCAGGCCGATCACTCGCTCGCGGAACACCAGGAGTGCCAGCAAGCCGAGAGGCCACGCCGTCCGCCCGAGCACGCGCGTCCACGACACGTGGCTATGTGCCCGCGATTCAGCCATCTGTTTCCTGAAGCCTTGCAGCATTCTACCGGTTGCCCGAGGTTCTCCACAGGCGGGCGGCGGTTTTTATCGGCCGCCCGGTCGATCTAGAATCGACTCGATCGACAATATTGTGGAACCATCGCGGCCCAATCGTGGATCGGACGCGCAGGCTATTGAGACTGTTGAGATTGTTGAGACGGTTGAGAAAGGATGACGGATGAGCGGAGTACGAGTACTCGCTGGTACGCGGAAGGGCGCATTCGTCCTGACGTCGGACGCAAAGCGCGAGCGGTGGGACGTCAGCGGTCCCCACTTTGGTGGCTGGGAGATCTATCACCTCAAAGGATCCCCCGCTGATCCGAATCGGCTGTATGCGTCGCAGTCCACCGGGTGGTTCGGACAGCTGATCCAACGCTCCAACGATGGTGGCAAGACGTGGGAGCCTGTCGGCAACCAGTTCGTGTACGACGGCGTCCCTGGCACTCATCAGTGGTACGACGGCACGCCGCACCC
>JAIVJE010000446.1 GCA_020200195.1 Acidobacteriota bacterium
CCTCCGAGCCGTCCGGTTTCACCGCCGTCGCCATATTCAACACCTTGTCGGTGATGGCCTTCACTTCGTCGCGCGAGTAGCTCAATGTCCCCTGTCCTTTTCCCTTGCCCCTTTTCCCTTGTCCCTTGTCCCTTTTTACGTGTATGCCGCACCGACCATGACTTTCCGAATCAGGCACGGTGAGGAACCGTGCGACGGGTGGTTGGATTGCACGGGCTGACCCTTGGCATCCCCGCCCATCCCGTGGTGTTCCCACGTCTGCGCGCCGCCGACGCCGTCGAGGTTGCCCCAGAAATAAGTGGTGATGGCGTTGTAGGTGAAGTCGCTGACCATCCGCGTCTTCTTGCCATTCTTGATCTCCCAGAAGGCGTCTCCGCCGAACTGGCCGTTGTAACGCTGTTGGTCGATGCTGAAGCTGCCACTGCCGTCGACGAGGACGCCGTCACGAATGTCCGCGATCATCTGGTCAACCGTCGGAGCCCCGGCGCCAGCCGCCTCGAGCTGGATGTTCGGCATGCGCAGGAACGGATAGTTCCGCCAGTGATTGGCAAACGTGCAGCCGCGGCTTTCCTTCTCACCGATGAAATGGGCCGTCTCGCGATTCGTCTGCAGCCCGACGAGTATCCCGTCTTTGACGATCTGCCACTTCTGCGCTTTCACTCCGTCGTCGTCGAAACCGACGGTCGCCATACCGCCGGGATAGGTCCTGTCCGCCACGATGTTGAAGTGCCGGGAGCCGTATTTCAGCTTGCCGAGGTCCTTCAGCGTAATGAAGCTCGTGCCCGCGTAATTCGCCTCGTAGCCGACGATGCGATCGAGTTCCGTGGGATGGGTGACGATCTCGTGGATGGTGAGAGCCAGATGCGACGGCATCAGGAGCAAGTCTTTGACGCCGCTACCAACCGGTTTGGCCATGGAATGTTCGACGGCCTCCGCGGCTACGCGCTCCGCCTGGCCCGGCATGTCTGCGGCGACGATGTATTCGTAGCCCTTCGAGGCGCTGCCAATCGACAGCGAGCGCGTCTTCACCTGGCCGCCGGCGATGGCGGTGGCGCTCGCTCGCGCGCGCGACGTCGGTGGCAATCCCGGCGATGCGCCGGATTTCCTCGGCTGTCACGATTGGGCTGCTCGAAAAGCCCCAGACGCCGCTGTGGATGACGCGGATGCCGAAACCATACGTTTCAGTCAGGCCGCCATCGCCACCGCCAAAGCGGCCGCCACCGCCGCCGAACCCTCCCCCGCCGCCGCCGACCTGATCGTTCCTGACCGTCACGCTGGAAGATCGATTGCGAGTAAAGCGGATGTCGCAATACGTGCAGCCTTTGCGCTTAGCCTCCTGGAGCGCAATGTTCGACCAATCGCGATACCGCGGATCGCGAACGGGAGGCTGCTCGAGGTCGGATGGAAGCGCATGACCCAGGCGCGCGGCGCTCAGACCGAGCGCACCAGCGCCGAGTGTTCGGACGAAGTCTCGTCGGTTGTGTTTCATGGATGCTGCATTCTATCGCAGGCCGTGACGGCGACGGACGGCCCACTCGGCCGTAAGCAGACCGGCGAATGGCACAATTATCCAGGCGGAGCGCATCGGCCGAGCCGTCGCCAGCTCCATTGCTCGAGGCATTCCATGAAGACGATCGACAACGGGGCGGATGTTGTCCGCATGCGCCGCCGCACCGCCTGTGGCCTCCGCGATCAGACGAAGGGCGTCGTCGGATGTGGTAGTGAACGGAATCGCGTCGGGATCCACGAGCAGGATCGTATCGGCAGTGTGTTTCCCTGCAGAGCCGCGCACCTCGTAACGTCCGGGTGCCGGAGCTTCGAATGTCCCCTCATATACCCCCGTTTCTGCGGCGGGCCAGAGCCGAATCGTGGTCGCAGTTCCGTTCGACGCGACGAGCTGCGCGCTTACCGGTGGAATCGTCACCACGCCGTCGGAGCGGCTCGTCATCTCGGTCTGTCGAATGCTTGCCCGAACGGCGACGCGCGATGCCGGTTTCACGATGCCTGGATCGACAGCGATTTCCAGCGGGGCCGGCGCGGCTGATGCCCACAGGCAGGTCGAGGAGAATCTGTTCGAAATCGCCGGTCGGGATCAGAGTCGTGTAGGGACCCGCCGGACGACGATCGGGCGCAAAGATGACGGCTCCTCCTCGAATACGAGCAAAGCGGTCGAGCGCGTCGACCTCAACGCGACCGAGCTCCTCCGGCGCGCCGGCAATCACGGCGTCGAAGGCGTCCAACCCGCCTGATGTCAGCGACGCGGGAGGATCGCCAGCCGTCACTTCCGCGCCGCGTGACGCGCGTGCGTACGACGCGATCTGAAACGTGGGATCGCTCTCGAGGGCACGGCGGATGAACGCGATCGCCCAGGATGGTCGGGCCTCGAAGATCAAGACCTTGAGAGGGCGGGAGAATGACAGAACGCGGAAGTCCGTGGCGTTGTCCGTCCCGTCACGTTCATCCGCGGTCGTCACGTTGATCCTGAGCGCCACTGTCCCGGCCGCTGGTGGTGTAAAAGGCAACATCGCGCGAAACCGTTCGCGTTCGAGTGTCCAACGGTGCTCCAGCCGGCCCAGAGTGATTCCCTGGTGCTCGAGCGTGATGACGGAACCGCGCCCCGCCATCCCGGTGGCTTCGATGTCGGCGATGGCGTGCACGTCCTGTCCGGGCCGCGAGGCTGCAGGGGACGCCGCATCGACTATCCGGACGTTGGCGGTGGTTGGTCTCAAAGAGATTGTGAAAACGGGCACCTTCGCCGGGAGGGACGACACGTCCGGGCGCCCGCCAACCAGAACGATCGCGTCTGCGGCGCCGGCATTCAGTGTCGCGACATCATCCTTCAAGTGAGAGACGAGCTGATCCCTGGCCGCGTGTGCTGACGAGGACTCGTCAAGGAGCCGCACGTCCAACCGAACGGGCCGGCTGCGCCGCACGGAGACCGCCGGATCGATGACCCCGCCGATCGCTATAGCGATTGCGAGCAACCGGAGCGCGACGATGGCGACCCGCACCGCGAGCAACAGGGGCTCCGTCGGAAGACGGAGACGGATTGCTGCCGTCCTCGACGCGGGCACGAAACGAAGGCTCGGGAATGCGAGACGCGCCGCGCGCTGACGGCGCAGCAGATGAACGACGATCGGCCCCGCCAGCGCCGCCAGACGCATCCACGCCGCGGGATACAGCCAGCTGATCATCGCCCCACACTGCCGGTGCGTCGCAGCAGATAGCCACGCAACACCGCATCGAGCGGCATGTCGGTTATGACGCGGGTGTAGTCGATGCCGTAGCCTGCGCAGCGGCTCCGCCACCGTTCGAGAAACTCGGCAAACTGCCGACGGTACTCGGCGCCCGTGGCCGCCGCATTCGCCAGGACCGTGCGGCCGGTCTCCAGATCCTCGATCTCGATATCACCGGCGAACGGAAACTCGATCTCATCCCGCGTCAACACGTGAAAGACCGCCACTTCGTGCCCAATTCGCGCGGCGCGGCGCAATTCGGCCTCCACACGCGCGTCTTCGTCATAGAGATCTGACACCACGAGCAGGAGCCCGCGGCGCCGGAGCAGATCGGTCGCGCGGCGCAGTGCTGCGGCTGCCGCGGTCCCACCTGAAGCCTGCATCTTCGAGAGCGCCAGGAGCACGCTTCGAAGGTGTGACTGTCCCATCCGGCTCGGCACATACTGGCGGAGCACTTCGTCGTAGATTACGAGCCCCACGGCGTCACCCTGTCCGGCGACGAGGTACGCCAGCGCAGCTGCCAGCATCCTGGCGTAGTCGAGCTTCGATACACCCTGGCGTCCGCGAAACGCCATCGACCCGCTGGCATCGACCGCAACGGTGCGCGCGAACAGCTTCCAGTCGACGTACTTCAAGTCGTCGCCGACCCGGTAATGCCGGTATTGACTGAACTCGGCGCTGTAGCCGTGGAATGGGCTGCGATGCAGGCCTGAGACCGTGCCGTCCACGGTCACCCGCGCGACCAACTCGAGGTCGCCTATGGAGGAAAGGAGGACCGGGTCAAGCATGGGGACATCGCGGTAGCGTCGTCAGCGTGGAATCGTGTCGAGCAGTTGCGTGACGAGCCGATCGGCGTCGATTCCGTCAGCCTCCGCCTGGAAGTTCAGCAGGATTCGATGCCGCAGAACCGGCAGTGCCACGGCCTCGATGTCGTCGAAGGCAACCACGCTGCGACCTTCGAGCAGCGCGCGCGCCTTGGCGCCGAGCAGCAGGGCCTGCCCCGCACGTGGGCCCGCGCCCCACCGCACCCACTTCCGCACGAACTCGGGTGCGGCATCGGCGGCGGCGCCCGCGGGCCGCGTGGCGCGCACGAGACGAGCCGCGTAATCGATGACGTTTTCCGCCGCGGGCACCGCGCGCACGACCGCGTGCATTCGCTCGATCTCTTCTCCCGACGCAACCACGGCAATCTGGGGTCTGCGTTCCCGGTGGTCAGCGACAGGATTCGCCGCTCCTCTTCGGCCGACGGATACTCGATCACCACGTTGAACATGAACCGATCGAGCTGGGCCTCGGGCAGCGGATATGTGCCCTCTTGCTCGATCGGGTTCTGTGTCGCCAGCACGAACAGCGGGCGTGCCAGTTCGAACCGCACGCCGTTGACCGTCACCTGGTATTCCTGCATCGCTTCGAGGAGGGCGGCCTGTGTCTTCGGCGGCGTGCGGTTGATCTCGTCCGCCAGGATGATGTTCGCGAAGATCGGTCCGTGAATGAATCGGATCACCCGCTTGCCGGTCGCGCGGTCCTCTTCGATTATCTCCGCACCGAGGATGTCGGAGGGCATGAGGTCGGGTGTGAACTGGATGCGGTTGAACTTCAGGTCTACCGCCTCGGCGAGCTTCTTGATGAGCAGCGTCTTCGCGAGCCCGGGCACGCCTCTGAGCAGACAATGCCCGCCGGCCAGGAACGCGATCAGGATCTCGCGCACGACGCGTTGCTGCCCGATGATGGCTCTGGCCAGCTCCCGTTCGAGGCGCGCCGACAGCTCGGTCACACGCTCGAGCGGAATCGGCGCCGCATCGCGCTCGGTCAAGTGCAGGTTCCGATCAGCCATTCAGGCGGCCACCGTGTCTGGAGTCTACTACGTGCCGACAGGGCTGGACGGCCGGCACGGGGGCGGAATCCGGCCGGAACCGGCGGTTTGACACTCCCTGCGGCGAGGAGTAGTGTACGCGGTTGCGTCTCCTGCATCGCGGGCGTGCGATGCACGCCGGATCATCCGAATGCCCACGCAATCCAAGTGGCAGTCCCTGCCCACCGAGGCGATTAACCCCGTCAGCCTCGCCGTCGACAAGGCGCCAGTCCGCGAAATCATCGAGATGATCGTGAACGAGGACCGGAAAGTCATCGTCGCGGTTCACAAGGAGAAGGAGCGGATCGCGCACGGCGTCGAGATCATCGCGCAGGCGCTTCGCAAAGGCGGGCGGATCATCTTCGTCGGCGCGGGTACCAGCGGACGACTGGGCGTCGTGGAGGCGTCCGAAATGCCCCCCACGTTCGGCACGTCTCCGACCCGCGTGCAGGCGATCATGGCCGGCGGGCAGGAGGCCGTCTTCCGAGCGAAAGAAGGCGTCGAGGACAATTACGAGGAGGGCGCCCGGAGCATCGGGCGGCTCAGACTCAGCGGAAAAGATGTCGTCATCGGAGTCTCGGCCAGCGGCATGACGCCGTTCGTCCGGGGCGGCCTGACGCGCGCGCGGAAGGCGGGCGCGAAGATCATCTTCGTGACGTGCTGGCCCGGTTCCGAGCTGCAGAATTTCGTCGATCTGCAGATCGCCCCCGCGGTCGGTCCCGAGATCATCGCCGGGTCGACCCGCCTCAAAGCCGGGACCGCTACCAAGATGGTGCTCAACATGTTGACCACCATCGCGATGATCAAGAACGGCAAGACGTACGGCAACTTGATGGTCGACGTTCAGACCGGCTCGGAAAAGCTCAAAGACCGCGCGCGCCGTATTCTCGGTATCGTCACGGGCCTCGACTACGACGCGGCCGACGCGCTGTTGAAGCGCGCGAAGTGGAACGTCAAGGCCGCCATCGTCATGCAGAAAACGGACTTGACGCTGCCGCAGGCGCTGAGACGTCTGAAGAAATCGGACGACCTGGTGCGCCAGGCGATCGGTGAAGACGCCGAGGCCCGCCTCAGCGATATTCTGCGCGCATAACGCCGCTTCTGTCGGAATGGTCCGGCGACCCGTGCCGGGCTCGAAGGTCAACGCTCCAGCCGCTCGGCCGCGGACTTGTCAATCAGAATGTCGACACCGTGGTGCAACTGGAGGAACGACGCTGGCAGCTCGGTGGTCAGCGGTCCGTTGACCACCCGCTCGATGCACGACGCTTTCGAGCGTCCGTTGGCCAGCAGGACGATGGACCGCGCCTGAAGAATCGTCGCCATGCCCATCGACAGCGCCTTCTCCGGCACCGCGGCAGCGTCTCCACCGAAAAGGGCGGCGTTGCTGCGCCGTGTCTCCGGTTTGAGCGTGACACAGTGCGTGCGGGATTGCAGCTGGCGCGCCGGCTCGTTGAAGCCGATGTGCCCGTTCGTCCCGATCCCGAGGATTTGCAGATCGATCCCGCCCGCGTCGGCGATCGCGCGCTCGTAGCGCGCGCACTCGGCGGGCGGATCCGCAGCGGATCCATTGAGGAAATTGATCCGCTCGGGGGGAATCTTGACACGGCTAAACAGGTGCTGCTCCATGAACTGTCGATAGCTCCCGGGATGGTCCGGGCCGACGTTCAGGAACTCGTCGAGGTTGAACGTCGTCACGTGTGAAAAGTCTGTGTGGCCATGTGCGGCGTGCGCCGCGAGCTCGTGATACAGGCCGACTGGCGTCCGGCCTGTAGGCAGCCCGAGGACGAGCCGTGGGTTGGCCGCCAAGGCGTCGGTGATCCGTCGGGCGAGCGCGCGCGCGGCTGCACGGTCGTTCGGAAAGACCGTGATCCGTGGGCTCCGGGTGGACGGCATCAGCTCGATTTGTACATCGGAATACGGACGCTGCCGCGCGCCTCCTGCAACGCCAGCGCGACGGCGCCGACTGCGGGTTCCCGATCGAGCCGGAACGCCACGCTACCGGGCGCCGCGACCGGCAGCCGCCGGACCAGCTCCTGCTCCAGCCAGGGCACGGCGCGGAAGATACCTCCTGCCAGCACGAATGGAAACGGGCTGCCCGGCAGACCGAGCCTCATAGCGACGGACACGGCTGCGGACTCGAGCTCGTCGGCCGCCGCTCGAAGGATGCCGATCGCCGCCCTGTCGCCTTCGCCGAACGCCGCCTGCACGCACTTGGCCAGAGCGCCGATGGCGGCCGGCTTCAGATTGCTGTGGTACACCTGACGGATAAGTCCCTGTGCCTGCGTCACGCCAAAGTGATGCAGGAGTAATGGCGTCAGCTTCGTGCGGGGGCCGCGCTGGTCGGACTCGCGCAGCACCGCGCGGAGGGCGGCACGGCCGATCCAGTAGCCACTCCCCTCATCGCCCAGTACGTATCCCCACCCGCCCGAGCGCGCACCCTCCCCCGCCGCGTTCCGCCCGTATGCGATCGAACCCGTGCCAGAGATGATCACGACGCCGGGAGCGCCGGGAGCGCCTGCCTCCAGCGCGACGAGCGCATCGTTGACCACGAGCACCCGCGCCTGGT
>JAIVJE010000158.1 GCA_020200195.1 Acidobacteriota bacterium
GCACTGCAGTTGACGAATTTCTGGCAGGACTTCAAGCGCGATTGGACCGCGGGACGCCTCTACATACCGCTCGAAGACCGGGACGCTGCTGGCGCCAGCGACGCCGACCTCGATGCGGGCCGTCTGACGTCCGAATGGCGTACCGCGCTCGCGGTCGTCTCAGACCGGACCCGCGCCCTCTTTCGTGACGGCCGCCCACTGTGCGACAACGTCCGGGGGCGTCTGAAATGGGAGCTGCGAATAACGTGGCTCGGCGGCACAGCTATTCTCGACAAACTCCAGCGAGGCGGCTTCGATCCGTTCGCTCACCGCCCGGCACTCGGCGCCGGGGACATGCCGGAGATCCTCTGGCGCACCCTGACCTGGCGGCAGGCAACTGACTGACGTCCGTGTCACGCGATACCAGCTTCTACTATTCGTTTCTCGTGCTGCCTGCGGACAAGCGCCACGCCATCGTCGCGGTCTGGGATTTTTGCCGCGCCGTGGATGACGCCGTGGACGAAGTGGGGGATCGTGACCTCGTTGCGGCAGCCGCGGAGCTCGGGAAGTGGCGCGCTGAGCTGGCAGCGTGTTTTGGCGAAGGGATGCCCACGAGCCCCCAAGGCATTCGGTTGCAGCCATTCGTTCGCCGCTTCGGTCTTCCGCGGGACGCATTCGAGGCGTTGATCGAAGGCGTCGAGATGGATCTCGCACCGCGGCGATACGCCACATTCGAGGACCTGTATCAGTACTGCATTCGGGTGGCATCGGCAGTCGGGTTGATCTGCCTCGATATCTTCGGTTGCCGGGAAGCCGCCTCGCGGCAGTACGCGATCGATCTCGGAGTCGCCCTCCAGTTGACGAACATCCTGCGTGACGTGCCGGGCGACTTCGAGCAGGGCCGGCTCTACATTCCCCAAGAGGACCTGCGCGCGGCCGGCTGCACGGAGGAAGACTTGCGGCAGGAGATCGTGAATGCCGGAAGCGGCGTGCGCTCCTCCAAGGTCCGGGAGCTACTACGGACGCAGGGCGCCAGGGCGCGTGAGTACTATGCCCGGGCGGCCGCCGGACTGCCGCGCGGCGACGCCAGAAAGCTCGCAGCGGCCGAAAGCATGGGCGCCATTTACCGCGGCGTGCTCAGGCGGATCGAGCGGAACGACTATGACGTCTTCACCCGCGTCGTCCGGGTCCCAAGACCGGCGCGTGCCGTGATTGCACTGGCCACCTGGGCGCGGGTCACACTCCTTTCATGAGCGCGCCGGATGTCGTTGTCGTCGGCGCCGGCTTTGCCGGGCTCAGTGCGGCGTGCGCCCTCGCCGAAGCGGGCGTCCGGGTGCTGGTCCTCGACGCAAGGCCGCAACTGGGCGGGCGCGCGACCGCGTTCAGGGACCGCGAGACCGGCGAACTGGTGGACAACGGTCAGCATGTCATGTTCGGGTGCTACCGTGAGACGTTTCGATTTCTCCGCCGCGTTGGTGCCGAGGCACACGTTCGCGTGCAGCAGACGCTGGAGATACCGTTCCTCGACGTCACTGGACGCCGGTCCGTTCTTCGTTGCCCTCGACTGCCTGCCCCCTTCCATTTGCTCGGCGCGGTTCTCGCGTGGGATGCCATGCCCTGGAGGGACCGGCTCTCGGTGCTGCGTCTGGCGGCACCCCTCAACGCGGCGCGCCGCGAACTGTTGCGGACCGCATCGATCGCCGTCGAGGACGGAGATCCCACCGTCTCCGAGTGGCTGAGGCGGCACGGACAGGGCGCGAGGCTCCGGGAGTGGCTCTGGGAGCCGCTGGCTGTCGCTGCCCTCAACCAGCCGCCGGAAGAAGCATCAGCAGCCCCCTTCGTGCGCGTGCTCGCGGACATGTTCGGGCCCGATGTGCGCGCCGCTGCGCTCGTCCTGCCGACCAAACCCCTGCATCTCGTCTATGCGGAACCGGCACGCTCCTTCATCGAAGCTCGGGGTGGTGAAGTACGATCATCCGCGCTGGCGCGCGTTCGGATGGCAGACGGGCGCGTGGACGGCCAGGTGATGCAGGACGCGTTCGTCGGTCTCCCGGGACGCGCGATGCAGTGGGTGTTCGACAAGCGCGTCGCGTTTGGTGAAAGCGCGTCTCATTTGTCGCTCGTCTCGAGCGGTGCGGCCGCGCTCGTCGGTGAAACGGGTGCCGAGCTGACTGCCCGGGCTGCCGCTGAAGTGGAGGCGGCGATCCCGGGCGCGCGGGGGGCGAGACTCGTGCGCGCAACCGTGATCTGCGAAAAGCAGGCGACGTTCTCACTCGCTCCGGGCCAGCCAGCACGACCGGTGACGCGGACCGCGGTCGACGGGCTCTTCCTCGCCGGAGACTGGATCGACACGGGCCTGCCCGGTACGATCGAGAGCGCGGTCGTCAGCGGTCACCGGGCGGCGGCGATGGTGATCGGAGAGTAGCTGTCAGCTCTCAGCTGTCAGCTCTCAACCGTCTGCATCCGCGAGCCTGTGCTGATAGCTGATAGCTAATAGCTGAGATGAAATCGATCATCGTTCACTACCAGGAAATTGCGCTCAAGGGGAACAATCGTCCCTGGTTCATCGCGCGCCTGGTGCGCAATCTGCGACAGACGACATCTGATCTGGACGTGCGCGAGATCCGCGTGCTCATGGGTCGGATAGAGATAGTGCTGGGCCCGGCGGCGGACTGGGAGGCGGTGCGCGCCCGCGTCGGACGCGTATTTGGCGTCGCGAACTTCGCCCGCGCCGGACGCGCGCCGCTGGACGTGGACGCGATCGCTCGGGAGATCCTGAACGACCTTGGTGACCGACATCCGCGAACGTTTCGAGTCACGGCGAAGCGCGCGGACAAGCGGTTTCCGCTCACGTCACCTCAGATTGAACGGGAGGTGGGCGGGCGGATCAAGGAAGCACGCGGCTGGACCGTCGATCTGGGCGCCCCCGAGCTGACGATCCACGTCGAGGCGTTGACCGATGAAGCGTTCTACTTTTTCGGCAAGGAACGCGGCGCCGGCGGCCTCCCTGTCGGAGTAAGCGGACGGGTCGTGTGCCTGCTGTCCGGGGGCATCGACTCTCCGGTCGCTGCGTGGCGGATGATGCGGCGCGGCTGTCGCGTCGTGTTCGTGCATTTTCACAGCTATCCAATTCTGTCGCGCGCATCCCAGGAGAAAGTGCGCGAGCTGGCGCGGATGCTGACGCAGTTTCAGTTCCGGTCCCGATTGCTGCTCGTGCCGTTCGGCGAGATTCAGCAACAGATCGTGCTGTCGGTCGCGCCGCCCTTGCGAGTCGTGATCTACCGTCGGCTCATGATGCGAATCGCGGAGAAAATCGCCCGCGTGCATCGCGCGCAGGCGCTGGCGACGGGCGAGGTCGTCGGACAGGTGGCTTCGCAGACGCTCGAGAACCTCACGCAGATCAACGACGTCGTCAGGCTGCCCGTACTGCGGCCCCTGATCGGCATGGACAAGGAAGAGATTACCGCCGAAGCGCATCGCCTCGGGACGTATCAGATTTCCATCATCCCGGATCAGGACTGCTGCACGCTGTTCACGCCGAGGCACCCGGCCACGAAAGCCCGCCGCGGCGATGTCGAGCGCGCCGAGTCTGCACTCCCGATACAGGCCATGATCGACCGCGGCGTGGCCGAGTCGGCCGCCGAGGAGTTCAACTTCCCTGTAATAGAATGACCGCTTGACACTCGAGTCGGCGCCGGCGCGATGGGGACAGTCAGGAGGGACAGTCGCTCTTGAATGTCCCCGTGTCCGACCGCGCTCGACAGACAGGAGCTATCGTGAAAATCACACCAGGCAAGCTCGCGGGAATGCGCGCGGTCTCCGACGGACGCGGGGTCATCGCGGCGGCGGCAATGGACCAGCGCGGTTCGTTGAAGAAAGCGCTCGCGAAGGAGAAGGGCGGCGATATCGGCGACCGTGAGATGGAGGAGTTCAAGATCCATGTGACGGAAGTCCTCACGCAGCACGCGACCGCCATTCTGCTCGATCCCGAGTGGGGAATCGCAGCCAGCAAACGGCGCGCGAAGGGCTCGGGCCTGCTGCTCGCCTACGAGAAAACGGGCTACGACGCGAACACTCCCGGACGCCTTCCCGATCTCCTGGACGATTGGTCGGTGCGTCGGTTGAAAGAAGCGGGCGCCGACTGCATCAAGATCCTGCTCTACTACACCCCCTTCGATGCCAGGACCGTCAACGAACGCAAGCACGCATGGGTCGAACGGATCGGTGACGAGTGTCGCGCCAACGACATCCCCTTCTTTCTCGAACTGGTGGGATACGAAGAAGGGGCTGACGAGAAGGGTGCGGCATTCGCGAAAAAGAAACCGGAGATCGTCACGGGAAGCATTAAGGAATTCAGCAAGGATCGGTACAGCGCGGATGTGCTGAAGATCGAGGTGCCGATCAATATGAAGTATGTCGAGGGCGCCAGGGCATCGGGCGGCGAGACCGCCTACTCGAGACAGGAAGCCATGGACCACTTTCGCCGCGCCGCCGCGGCCGCCACCAAGCCGTTCATCTACCTGTCGGCGGGAGTCAGCAACGCGGAATTCACCGAAACGCTCGAGCTCGCCGCCGAAGCAGGCACACGGTTCTCCGGGGTGTTGTGCGGACGCGCGACGTGGAAGGACGGCATTCCCGTTTTCGGAAAACAGGGCGCCGGGGCGTTCCGGACCTGGCTCGAGAGCGAAGGCGTCAGGAACATCGAGAACGTCAATGCGTGCCTCAAGGCGGCGCGGCCGTGGTTCGAATTCTACGGCGCGAAAACTGCGGACGAGCTCGCCTGACGGCTAGTTTCGGCGCAGGATCTCCGTGCCGCTCACCTTACCGAGGCACGTATCGCCCGTGTAGGGCACCCGAATCGAGTCCAGTCCCAGCTCTGCGGTGCCAGTCAGTGAAATCGAGCAGGACGGCAGCCCCGGGGCGGTGGCGAGTCCCTGGGCGGTCCAGCTGATGCCCCCGCCGCTCAATGTGCCTTGCGCGGTCCCAGACAGCTTCAAGTCCCCGGTGCACGTTGCACTGAAGGATCCTTTGGCGGTCGTGGCGGTCTGCTCGGTCACATTCCATTTGAAATCAGTGCAGGCGTTCGGCGACGGAATGAGACTCGACGATGACCAGTTGCCGAGCAGTGCGCTGATGCCGGTCGCCGACGGCCGGGTCACACTGCTCTTGTGCTCGAATCCGAGGCAGCCTGCGGCGGCGGCCGCGACGGACAGAATGAGCAGGAAAGGGACATTCTTCATTGCCATCTCACGATCTATGGGTGAACTCGTCCGGATATCGGGCACAAGTCATCCGGCGAGTAGCCGCTGGGAAGCTCAGAATTATATCACTGAGCCTTGTAATATTCTTCAAGCGCCTCGCGCGTGCTCCGGAACGCCAGCGCATCCCAGGGTATCTCGTCACGGCCGAACAGCCGGGCCTCGAGACATTCATCGTCGAAGCAGAGCTCGCCGCCGACGACGGTGGCGGAGTACACGATGATGATGGGTGAGTCACCAGGGTACGAGTAGACATTGACGAG
>JAIVJE010000447.1 GCA_020200195.1 Acidobacteriota bacterium
CCGCACATCGCACTGGGCACCCGGCACGTCGCACCGCACTGTGCACGTTGAACGTTGCACGTTAAAACGGGCTCAATACGGCACCCCGAGCCGCCTCTTGTCCCGGAGCGCTTCTGCGTACCACTCGAGCTCCGAGGCAAATCGCTGAAACCGGTTGATCAGCGCCGGATCGGCCCGCGTCCCGTCGTCCGCCAGCGCGCTGGCGATCTTCGGGACGGGAAACATCGTCGGCGTGCTCGGCATGCCAAGCTCGCAGAGCATCGCGCGCAGCTGGACTGCCGCGCGCACGCCCCCGAATGCACCTGCCGAATAGCTCACGATGCCGGACGGCCTGAAGAAGTACTCCTCGAGAAAATGATCGAGCAGGTTGGACAACGCCGGCGGGATCGAGTGATTGTATTCGCCGGTGACGATCACGAACGCGTCAGCGGCCCGGTACAAGGTCGCGAGCCGCTCCAGGTTCTCCGGCGCCGACCCCTTCGGGTACTCCTTGTACATCTTGTCGAGAAGCGGCAGCGGATGCTCGAGCGGGTCGACGAGATGTGACGTCCTGACCGCGTTCGCTGAGCTGCCGCTCGACGAAGCGAGCCGCCTTGATGCCTCGGCGTCCCGACCGGACCGAACCGTAGATAACGACGATCTTCAGCGGCATGGCGGTTCGACGCCGGACGAGGCGCTCAGGCGTCGCATCGGCTACTTAACGCCGAGCGTCCACTGCGTGACGTGCGTGGCGTCACGCACGACGACCCGGTCGCGCATCACGATTGGATGCGCATGCGTCGGGCTGGTCCCCACGGTGTACCGTCGCAGTTCTTCGTATTTGTCAGGATTGACCCGGGCCACGATGAGCTCCGACTCCGGCGTGAGGTACACCAGATGCTCGCCGGCGGCGACGACGGTGGCGCCGGGCGCGTTGCGACCCTCGGTCGCCCACCGCACCTTTCCGCTGGCCGGATCGAGGGCGATGAACTGTCCCTTGCGTCGCGACGAGTGACCGTACAGGACGCCTTTCACGAGTACCGGCGAGCTCATATACATCGTGACTTCCGGAGCGTGCCAGGACTCGCGTACGGTCCACTTCGCCCCTTCGCGCTTGACCTCGAGCGCACGCGTACCGTGCCGCACGCCCGATACGATGACGCCCGACGCAGTGGGCACCGGCGTCACGATGTTTTCGTTCCACTCGTCGGCAAACGGAAACTGCCAGAGCACCTCGCCTGTCCGGGCCGATAACCCGACGACGGCGGCCATCGTCATGGTCACGAGTTGCGGGGTGCCGCCGAGCGTGACCTGAACTGGTGAGGCGTACCCGGGGCCCTGCATGTCATGCGCCCACAGCTCTTTTCCGCTTGCCGGATCGAACGCAGCCGCGAGTCCGGCTGCGTCGTCGCCGACGTGAACGACGATCGCGTTCTCAGTGGCGATCGGAGACATCGCGGTTCCGCAAAAAAGTTTGGCGGTGTTCACGCGGGACGAGAAGTCCTTTCGCTACAACAGCGCCCCGGTCGAGGCATTCCATGCCGACAGGATCGCGGATGTGCCGAGCGTGTAGACGCGCCCGGCTGCGACGAGCGGCGTCGAGTACGGTCCTTTGGCCATGTTCTTCGCATACGGATTCTTCGCAATTGGGGCGGGGTATTTTTGTTGCCAGGCCACTTTTCCCGATGCCATGTCGATGGCGTACACGATCTCGTCGGGGTCGTGCCGGGCATGGACGAAGATCTTCCCGCCCGCGGCGACCGGCGAGGAATAACCTTCGCCGACCTCAACGCTCCAGCCTTTGCTCACACCCTCCGGCCATGACGCGGGCGCTTCGGACGCCGGGATGACACCCGTGCGGTCGCGTCCGCGCCACTGCGCCCAGTCGTCGGTGGGCGCCCTGGCAGACATCAGCGCCACGCACACACCGATCACCACAATTCCATGCAGCAGCTTTCGCACCGGTTCCCCCTACGGGTCAGCTTCCAGTTTCCAGCTCCCAGCTCCCAGCTGACAGCTGATAGCTGCCAGCTTCCAGCTGATTGCTACTGGCTGACCACCGACAGCTCGTCATACGCGACACCCAGCACTCCCGCGAGCGTGAGCACAGGAGGCGAGGCCTGATGATCCTCGAAGCCGGGGAGCGCCTGGAGCGCGCTGATTTGTTCTTTCGACTGTTTCTCCGCGATACCACGCCGAACGTGCGCAAGCACGGCGTCGAAGTAGTCCCGCTGGCGGAGCAACTCCTTGCGGCCGACGATCACGGGTAAATCCGTCTTCGAGTGCCCGGCAATGTAAATCGTATCGGCAGGCATGTCACGCGCGATCGTTTCAATGATCGCCATCCAGTTCTGGATCGACGCGCCGGCGGCGCGATCGACGCGCGGATGACGGTCGTGGAACAGCAGGTCGCCCAGATGGACGACGTTGGCTCGGTGGAATCGGACGATGGCGTCGCCGCCCGTGTGGCCGGGACCGTAGTGCGTGGCGGTTACCGTCTCGTCACCGACCTCCTGCGACCACACTTTGTCGAATGTGCTGTCGGCGACGACCGGCGGCGTTGGGTGTGGCGCCGGCGTGACCGTCGCCGTGGGCGGCTGGGCCGCCGCCTGCTGCGCCACCTGCTTCTGCAGCTCGGGTACGCGCGTCTGCGCGATGATCTTTTTCGCGTCCGGCCGGAAGATCGGGTTACCCGACGTGTGGTCGCCGTGGTGATGGGTGTTGAACAACAGATCGATGCCGCGGCCTGATTTCTGCTTCAGGCCTTCCACGCAGATTTTCGCGGTGTCGGGGTACTGCGTGTCGACGACCACGACGGCGTCGCCGTTGACGAGCCATCCGATCGTGCCGCCCCGGCCGGTGAAATACCCGACGTTGCGGCGAATCGTGTCGAACCGTGTGGCTGCGGCCGGCGCCGGAGTCTGGGTGAACGCCGCGCCGCGAAACGGCACGGCCGCGACGGCCGCGGACGAGATGATCAGGAAGTCACGGCGGTTGATCGGCATCAACTGTCTCCTTTCGCACGCCCGGCGCGGCGCCGGACGGACAGTGTCGAGGCGCACCACGAGGCGGTCAGCAGACCACGGCGGTACCGCTGACGGCGACCATCAGCATCCCGTTGTTCTGTCCGAGCACTTCGTAGTCGATGTCGATCCCAATCACCGCAGTCGCGCCCAGTTCCTGCGCCCGCTTCTGCATTTCAGCCATTGCCACCTCGCGCGCCTCCGCCAGCCCCTTCTCGTAGGTGGCCGAGCGCCCGCCGACAATATCGCGCACCGCCGCAAACATGTCCCGGAAAACATTCGCGCCGATGATGGCTTCTCCCGTGACCACGCCCAGATACCGGCTCACCACCCGACCCTCGACGACCGACGTTGTGCTCAGAAGCATACGCACCCTCTCTTCTCGTTGCTACGTAGTGTTTCGTCCTTGGTTCGTGGTCCTTCGGTCGCCCGCGAGCCACCAAGCACCAAGGACCAAGGACGTTACGATCCTACCTGACTTAGAAGCGGAGCGAATGGCATGCTAGAGTTTCCTCCATGCCTACCGTGTTCCGCCATGCCGCGGTGATTCCGCTCCTGTCCTGCCTGCTGTGGGTTCAGATCGCGTCCGCACAGACGGCGCCGAAACCCGCGGCATCCGCTCTGGCTCCCGCGGATCGGGTCCCGTTCGATCCGGCGGTGACGACCGGCACACTGCCCAATGGACTCCGGTATTACATCCGGCGGAACACGCGTCCCGAGAAGCGCGTGCTCCTGCAGCTCGCGGTCAAGGCCGGCTCGGTCGACGAGGCGGACGATCAGCAAGGGCTGGCGCATTTTCTCGAGCACATGGCGTTCAACGGCACGAAGC
>JAIVJE010000448.1 GCA_020200195.1 Acidobacteriota bacterium
CCCCGCCGGTGACGACTGCCGGAATTCGGCGCTACGGTCTCGAACCAGGCGATGGACGTGCCCACATTCGCGGAGTCGTCGAAGCCCAGGTGCTGTCGATGGCGCGCCACACGCGGTGGATGGGCGGTCCCATTCGGCGCATACACGCGACCGGCGGCGCGGCCGCGAATCCGGAGATACTCCACATCCTGGCCGACGTGTTCAACGCGCAGGTCTATCGCTTCGAAGCCGGCAACTCCGCAGCGCTCGGTGCGGCACTCAGGGCCTTCCACGCTGACACGCTCATGCGGGGCAGCCCCCTCAGTTGGCCCGACGTCATCCGGGAATTCGTGGTTCCCATGCAGTCCTCCGGCATTCCGCCGAATCCGGAGCATGTGGAAACCTATGCGGCCGTCGCGCCGATTCACGCCGCGTGCGAGCGCCACGCGCTTCACGGAAGTGACGATCCCTTTCCACTGATTGCCGCGTTCGGGACGTCTCGGGCCTGAGCAACACGGCCGATCCTTCGGGTTCCGGCGAAACGGCGGTCATCTCATCCGGCACGCTTCTGGCTACATCACGCGACCGTGCACCAGATCTCCGGGACATCCGGCGCTTGGCATCGGTTAAGAGTGGCGCTGAATGACCCGAATAAGCAGGCAACCTCCGCTGGACGAGGCGCATTGGTCCAAAATTGTAACGAGTGTGTCCTTTCAGGCCTCTTGACTACCTCACTCGCCACGGCGCCGCAGTGTGGGGTCAGACACGCCCAATGAGTCCGGCGAGGGTTCCACAGGCCGGGAAGACCTCTGAACCGACCTCCGGAGTCGACCGCGACAGTGCCGCCACCCCGCGTTTCGTGGCGCTCGGCGGCGGGACGGGGCTGCCGAACGTACTGCGCGGCCTCCGCCCGGTGCTGTACGGCTCGGGCGATGACCGCCGCCAGCAGCTCGCATCGAGGGACCACCTGGTCGCCATTGTCGCAACCTCGGACGATGGGGGAAGTTCCGGAAGGCTGCGCGCCGAGTTCAACGTCATCCCGCCGGGGGACATCCGCAACTGTCTTGCGGCGCTGTCGGACAATCACGCACTGATCGCGGATGTGTTTCAGTACAGGTTCGGCGCGGGCGCGGGTCTCGACGGCCACGCGATAGGCAACCTCGTACTGACGGCGCTGGCGGACGTCACGCAGGATTATGCGCAGGCGGTGGAACTCGCCGCGCGGATCGTCGGCGCGCGTGGCACGGTGCTGCCGGCCACGCGCGAGCTCGTCACGCTCGTCGCCGAGTTCGAGGACGGCCGCGTCATGTCGGGGGAGACCGCGATCGCGGCAGCCGGGAGACGGATCGCGCGCGTATCCCTGCTTCCTGATCGCCCACAGTGCGTGCCCGGCGCGTGCGAAGCGCTCTTGCGCGCCGATGTCATCATCGCCGGTCCAGGCAGCCTGTTCACGAGCATCCTGCCGCCGCTGCTCGTTCCCGACGTCGCGGCGTCCATCAGGAGCTCCAAGGCGACGCGGATCCTCGTCGCGAATCTCATGACAGAGCCGGGTGAAACCGACGACTACAGCGTCCTCGAGCACGTGCTGACGATCGAGCGGCACCTCGGCGCACAACTGTTCGACTTCGTGATCTACAACACCAGCCCGGTGCCAGCCGAGCTGATGGCCGCGTATGCGGCGCGCGGCGCGCGGCCGATTGCTGCAGGCTCGTTCGAGCTCAGCGCGCTCGAAAAGCTTGGAATTCAGGCCATCGGCGTTCCGCTCGTATCGGAGCATCCGGCCGGCAAGATTCGGCACCATCCGGACCGTCTTGCGACGGTGGTTGCCGCGCTGGCCCGGGGCAAGATCGGCGCGTGGCGCGCCCGGCCGGACACGACCAGCCCCTGAGATCGCATAAAACGCGTTATGCTGAACGTCTGAGACAGCATCTTCGAGGGTATCTCCATGTCACCGCTTGCCGATAGGCTTTTGGAACGCATTCACTCACGGACGGCCCGGACCGGGGTCGTCGGTCTCGGATACGTCGGCCTGCCGCTCGCGGTGGAACTCGCCAGAGCGGGCTTTCATGCCACCGGCATCGACCTCGATGAGCGGAAGGTCCAGGCCGTCACCGAGGGCCGTTCGTATATCCCGGATGTGTCCAGCGCGGATGTGATGACGCTGAAGCAGGCCGGCCGCCTCGACGCGACGTCGGACTTTGCCGTCGTGAAGGAGCTCGACACGATCAACATCTGCGTGCCCACGCCGCTGCGGAAGACGAAGGACCCCGACATGTCCTACATCGTCTCGGCCGCCGAAGCCGTTGCGAAGTACCTGCACCCGGGCATGCTCATCGTCCTCGAGTCAACCACCTATCCCGGGACGACGGACGAAGTGGTGCAGCCACTGCTGGAAGCGACGGGGCTGAAGGCAGGTGTCGATTTCTTCCTCGCGTTCTCGCCCGAACGCGTAGACCCCGGCAACCCGACGTTCCAGACGCACAATGTTCCGAAGGTCGTGGGAGGGCTGACCGCCGACTGCTCGAAGCTGGCTGGCGCGCTCTACGGCAGCGCGATTCAGACGATCGTACCGGTCAGCTCGACGCGAGTGGCCGAGATGGTCAAGCTGCTCGAGAACACGTTTCGCGCGGTGAACATCGGGCTGGTCAACGAGCTGGCGCTGATGTGCGACCGGATGAACATCGACGTCTGGGAAGTGGTCGAGGCCGCGAAAACCAAACCGTTCGGCTTCATGGCATTCTATCCGGGACCCGGCCTGGGCGGACATTGCATTCCAATCGACCCGTTCTACCTCTCCTGGAAGGCCAAACAGAGTGGATTCGATCCGCGGTTCATCGAGCTTGCCGGATATATCAACGGCGGCATGCCGCACCACGTCGTCGACAAGATTGCCGAGGCCCTGAACGCGAGGCGGAAGTCAGTCAACGGATCGAACATCCTCATCGCCGGGATCGCGTACAAACGCGACATCGACGACATGCGCGAGTCGCCCGCGCTCGACGTGATGGGGCTGTTGCATGGAAAAGGCGCCAAGCTCGCGTATGCCGACCCCCATGTGCCGGAGCTGCAGGGACGCGACTGGTCAGGCTATGACATGCGGGCGGTCGATCTGACGCGGAGCGCGCTCGGGCAGTACGACTGCGTCGTGATCATCACGGACCACAAGACGTTTGACTACGATGCTATCGTCGCGGGGTCCGATCTCGTGGTGGATACGCGCAACGCGATCAAGAAGCCGCATGCCCACGTGTTCAGGCTCGGTGCGCCGCATCCGGATGCCGAAGGGGCCCACGTCGCGACCGTCTCGAGCTGATCAACTGCGGATCGAAGGTCTGCCTGAGCCGCCCTCCGTGCCGGCCGACGGCAGATCCGGACTCAGGAACAGAAACCGTTCGATCTCCCCCCACATGTAATCCAGACTGCCGCCGAGTTGATGGTCGTCGTCGAGCATGTGAAGCTCCACGTTCGGGCGGGCGGCCGCCCACGCCTCGACGGTCCGCGGGTCGACGGCGGTGTCGTGGCGTCCCTGGAATATCTGGACGGGAACATCCAGTCTGGCCTCCATGACGTTGTAACGGCGCGCGTCTGCGTACAGCTCGTAGTGGACGGGCATCACGCGGCCGAAGCCGTAGTGATAAACGTCGAGGCGGTTCGTTTCCTCCCACGCCTCCAGGCCCCGATCTCCGAGTGCACGCATGCGGTTTCCGCCGAAGTCCAGCGCGGGAGCAAGAAGCACGAGCCGATCCTCGACGGTGGACCTGTGCAACGCTACCTGCTCCGCAACAAACGCCCCGAGGCTCGAACCGATAAGTGCCACTGGCCCAGGCGGCAGCGCGCCGATCGAGGCC